>DAOUEE010000031.1:0-14450 GCA_034430695.1 Anaerolineales bacterium
TCCTGTCACCACCACTTTTACAGAGAATGACCCGCTGCCGATCATGGTCGTGCCGATCGCCTACACATGCACCTCCGGTGGCACGGGAACGACGACACCGATCGGCCCATTTGAGTACCTCGACGATGATGCCAATAAACTCTACCCCGTGCCTTCGACGGATTTGACGACTCATCTTCCAATCGCGTATGCCGGACCATGCTCGAGCGGACAGCCCTTTCCAGATTATGATGCTGGCGATTGGCACGATATGCTTTATTCCATACGAGATTTGTGGATCACGGAGGGACAACCAAACAGATATTACTACGGTTTGGTGAATATCTATTGTGGTAGTTCATGTATCGCAGGCCTGGGCTACATTGGAGGTAACAAGGCTGCCGTGGGTTGGAATGGCTGGGGGAGCGGTCACACCGGCGCCAGCGGCACCCATGCTCATGAATTGGGTCATAACCACGGTCTTTCCCATGCGCCAGGTTGTGGTGCAGGTAATCCGGACCCGAACTACCCGTATGCAAACGGCTTAATCGGTGATAGTGCTGCTCCCAATTATGGCTATGACATCTTCACCTATGGGATCAAGCCTTATACTTCTTATTACGATTTCATGACCTACTGCTCCAGCGACTGGATCTCAGATTACAACTACGAGAAACTCTATCTGTATGAACAATCCCTGGCGGCCATGAGTCCAGAGGTTGCGATCGTTTCCGGGGAGGCCTTGCTCGTCTCGGGTTATCTGCTCGAGGATGGTTCTGTTGAGATTAACCCAGTATTCCAACTCGAGCTGCCCATAACCTCCCCACGCTCTGGCTCCTACACGCTCGAACTGCTCGACGGCGAAGGCGGTATTCTTGCCCAGCACCACTTTGATATGATCGCCGCCGCTGCGGACGGGGTCGGGGGCACACAGGGCAGCGAGCAGCAAAGCTTTGCCCTTTCGATCCCCTACAGGGACAGCGTCGAGCGAATTCGCATCGTAAAGGACGGTCAGATACTCGGCGAGAGACACTCCGTACGGGCTGCAGCTGCCTCTGAGATAACGCCGCCCATGGCACGCATCGATGCGGGCGTCCTGCACGTTGCCTGGTCCAGCCCAGAAGGGAGTTCCTTCATGGTGCGCATCTCGATTGACGGCGGGGCGACCTGGCAAACTGTGGGGGTAAACCTGGACCGTCCAGAACTGAACCTGCCACTTTCCCTAAGCCAGAGCGATGCGCTACGCCTTGAGATCCTTACCAGTGACGGAATTCACACCGACCGTATCGTGATCGATCCCGGATCCTTCAAGCACTGATCCGAATACGCTACCGCCTTTTGCAGCAAGGATTGAGTTGAATTCAGCTCAAGGCTGATGTATTCTGGGTCTACGTGATAAAACTCATAAAAGAACGCTCTATCCTGCGTGATCCGACGATCGAGATCGTTCCACGCGCGTAGGCAGTAAAAGTGACCTCTTGCGAGGTCTTTTTTGTTCCCGGTGCGTCCGGGCTCCGGGGCGAGGGAGGGCATCATGAAGTTCCGATCTTCTCTACGCTTGCTCGTTGCGAGCGTCCTCAGCGTCTTTTTGGCAGGTTATTTTTCGATCCCAGCAAGCGCTAATATATATATAGTAACGAACACTAACAATTCGGGTACCGGCTCGTTACGCCAGGCGATCCTCGATGCAAATGCCAGCCCAGGGCTAGATACCATCAATTTCAACATCGGCGGCTGCTCAGGTGTGTGTCGGATCCAACCTACCTCGAGTCTCCCCATCATCAGCGATCAACTCATCATCGATGGTTTAAGCCAGCCGGGTGCCAGCGCTGGAAATTTGTGGGCAGGCATCGGGCATACTTTGCTCGTTGAGCTCGATGGTTCTCAAATCCTCATTACAGCCAGCGGGCTGTCGATTACGGCCGGGGAAAGCACCGTGCGCGGTTTAGTGATCAACGACTTTAAAGGCTATGGAATCCTCCTGTCAACGAACGGTGGGAACACGATCGAGACGAACTACATCGGCACGGACGCGACCGGCGAGACTGATCACGGCAATGGGGTCAGCGGGATCTTATTGAACAATGTCGGATCCAACACGATCGGGGGTTCATCCGCCGGGTCGGGGAACTTGATCTCCGGGAGTACTCAATCCGGGATCGTGATTCAGTCTGCCCAGGGGGTCAGCAATCAGATTAAAGGCAACTTCATCGGTACCGATAAGGACGGTGAGCAGCGGATTGAAAACGGGACGTATGGCGTATTCCTCGACAACGCCCCTTGGAACGTGATTGGAGGATCCGCTGCCAACGAACGGAATCTGATCTCGGGCAATGGGAGCGTCGGCATTTGGATTTCAGGTACGAGCACCTACTTCAACCGGGTGCGTGGAAATTACATCGGCACCACACGGTATGGCACCGTCCAGCCCGTCGATCTCGGCAACGGCATGGATGGCATTTACATCGTTGATAGCCATGACACCACGATCGGTGGGACCGGCGTCGGCGAGGGCAACCTGATCTCTGGGAACGCCGTCAGCGGCGTTCGCATTTCAGGCGACGATGCGTACAGCAACCATATTTACAACAATTCCATCGGCACGGATAAGCATGGAACGGCGGCCATACCCAACGGTGACGATGGCGTGATGATTATGGGAGGTGCAAGCAGTACGAACATCGGCGGCGATGGGGTGCGGGAAGGGAACTTGATTTCAGGCAATGCGGAAAACGGTGTGAACATTGTAAATTCTGACACCTCATTCAACACACTGGAGGGGAATTTGATCGGCACGGACCTGAGCGGGACGGCAGCGCTCGGGAACTCGGGGTACGGTGTCCGCATCAGCCAAATGGCCTACTACAACACCGTCGGCGGCGACACGGCTGCCGAGCGAAATGTGATCTCCGGGAATGCTTTAAGCGGTGTGCGGGTTACGGGTGTGGGCACGACATATGCCATTATCAAGGGGAATTACATCGGGACGGATAATGCCGGGGCTTCCGCCATACCCAACGGAAATGACGGGGTGGTGATCGATTCGGGTGCTCAGAACAGCACCATCGGCGGGACAAACACAGGGGAGGGAAACCTGATCTCCGGCAATGCGTGGAGCGGTGTGTCAATTTATGGCAGCAACACAGATTCGAATAAGGTGTTCGGCAATTTCATAGGGACGGACGCAACCGGCTCGGTCGATCTCGGCAATGCATGGATCGGGGTATTCATCGGGTATGATGCCGAATCGAATACGGTCGGTGGTTCAACAGCAAGTTACCGAAACGTGATCTCCGGGAATGACCTGGAGGGGGTCCAATTGAGGGGCACTGGGACACGGAACAACACCGTGATGGGCAACTACATCGGTCTGTCGGCAAATGGTGAGGTAGCCCTGGGAAATGCGCTGGATGGGGTGCTTATCTTCGACGGTGCAGCAGACAACACCATTGGTGGTGATGCATCCGGAGAACGGAACGTTATCTCGGAAAATGGCTCATGCGGGGTTTCCATTTACGGATCGGGCACGATAAGCAACACGGTATCTGGAAACTTCATCGGGACTGATAAAGACGGTACGGACGCACATCCAAACGGACTTCAAGGCGTGTTCATCGGTTTCGCAGCAACAGGCAACACCGTCGGTGGGACTTCGAACGGGGAACGCAACGTGATCTCGGGCAACTGGCAGGATGGCGTGCGGATCGAGAACAGCGGTACCAGCAACAACACGGTCGAGGGGAACTACATCGGCACAACCGCGAGCGGGTTGTCCGCCTTGCATAACAACGGTTCCGGGGTGAGCCTGCGAGACGGCGCGCAGAACAACACCGTGGGGGGCGACGTGCCCGCAGAGCGCAACATTATTTCGGGCAACTTGGTCAGCGGGGTGTGGCTCCGAAGCGCAAGCACCTCCGGGAATACGATCTCGGGCAACTACATCGGGGTCAATGCCACAGGGACGGCGGGTCTTAATAACTTCGGAGACGGGGTGACGATTGACACCGGAGCGCACAACAACACCATTGGCGGCACGGCGAGCGGCAGGGGCAATGTCATCGGGGAAAACTCCCTAGGGATCCGCCTCGACGGTGTGGGCACAGATGACAACACGGTGGCAGGGAACTTTATCGGGACCGATCGGACAGGGATGATCGATTTGGGACAATTTCCCCTGCACGGGGTGCTGATCATGAATGGGGCATCAGATAACACGGTCGGCCCTGGCAATATGATCGCCTATAACGCACTCGACGGTGTCCGCATCTACGGCGCAAGCACGATCGGCAATGACGTCACCCGTAATCGCATTTATCAGAACTTCGGCGAGGGGATAGTCTTGTCGTCGGGCGCCAACGGCGGGATCCTCCCACCTGTGATCACGGGCACTTCGCTCGCCTCTATGACGGTCTTCGGCACGGCTTGCGGGTCATGCGTGGTAGAGGTGTTCGCCAATCCGGATACGGATGGGGAGGGGAAGATCTACCTCGGCAGCACAACGGCAACGGGGGGTGGAAGCTTTACGCTGACGGTGGGCGGGATCCCCGCTCCCTACCTGACGGCTACAGCGACCATTGCGGCGAGCGGCACATCCGAGTTTTCGGCCAGTTTTACCGCCAGTTTCCGCTCACTGTACCTGCCGCTAATCGAACGCTGAGTGAGAGGCTATGAACGCTTGATTGTGAGACTGGTGTTAAGTTTTATCAGACAAGTGAAACGGCAAATCTCAGGATCTTGACTATCTTGCACTTGTTCAGACAGCTAATTTTTACTAAGATTAGTCGTGAAACACTGAACAATCGGTTCAGTTAGTGTGAACGGGGGGGGAACTGCGGCGGCATGGCGGGGATCCGTGACCTGTGGTAGTTAGACGTCCAAATCGCCTTCGATTCGGACGTCTTTTTTTCATGCAGGCACCGCCACGTGGTTTCACCCAACTTTAATGACTGATCCAGTGTGGAGGTAGAGAGCGACCACCATCCCACACGAACCCGCGCGAATTAAGAGAAGCCTGATCTCCTGGATGTGCTGGCCCGAGGAGGAAACGATGAACCAGCGGCGCACCCTAAGTGGAATGCTTTCTTATCTGCTTTGCATCAGCTTGCTTCTGGTGCCAACCATCGCACTGGCGGCTCCCCCGCCTACCACCCACGTTGTAACCAATACGGACGATTATGGAGCGAGCGATCCACCTGTCATAGGTTCTCTACGCTGGGCAATGACACAGGCCAACTCGGATGGAACTGCAAGCCGAATAACCTTCGATATCGATACCACCACCGATCCGGGCTGTGTTCTTGGTGGACCCTGTACTATCCAACCTGAGCGCGCACTCCCGTTTCTGAACTCAGGTGAAACAGAAATTGATGGTTATTCACAGCCTGGAGCCCTGGAAGCCGTGGGGAGCGGGTTCGCGTCGATCAAAATCGAGATCGATGGCTTCTATGTCACAGGCAACAACGGGTTCAACATCACCACCGCGAATAATTCGATTCGGGGACTGGTAATCAATCGCTTCGGCCTGTGGGGCATCGCCATCTACAACCCGGCCGCAGATGATAACGTCATCGCCGGTAATTACATCGGTACGGACACGAGCGGGCTGGTCTGTTCGATGATGGGCAACGGCTCTTCCGGTGTTCTCATCGAAAACGGGGCGGAAGGAAACATCATCGGCGGCACGAACAGCGCCGACCGCAACATCATCTCCTGCAACCATCTTAATGGAATCGACATCTCGGATGTCACCAATTCGGGCACGACCAGCGGCAACCAGGTGCTGGGCAATATTATCGGCGATCCGAGCCTCGGGGTGCCCAACCAGGGCAATAATGACGCCGGGGTATTCATCGGCCACGGCGCGTTCGACAACACGGTTGGCGGCCCCGACCCCGGCGCGATGAATCTGATCAACGGCAACGGCGAGGACGGAATCCAGCTTTATGGACCTGAGACGACCGGAAACGTAATTGCTGGCAATCTCATCGGTGTAAATGGTGATGCAACTGTGGCGATGGCGAATCTCAATGCCGGGGTCAATATCATCGGTGGTGCGCATGATAATACGGTCGGCGGCACCACGGATGCCGAGCGCAATATAATTTCGGGCAACATGAACAGCGGAGTTCGGATCGCAGGACCGGCGACACACGGAAATGATATCGTGGGAAACTACATCGGCACGAACATCGATGGAAGCTATGCCATTGCCAACAATATCGCCGGAGTGCAGATTGATGACCAGTCATGGGGGAATACCATCGGACCGGTAAATTTAGTCTCGGGCAACCTCGGCCCGGGAATTCTTATCAAGGGCGGGGCAACGCTGAACGGGGTAGCAGCGAACTTCATCGGCACCAATGCTCTCGGCGGTGCGGCCTTGATGAACATCTTCGGTGTGCGCATCGAAGGCAGTGCGACCTACAACTCGATCGGCGGAGTCACCCTGACAGACGCAAATCTGATCTCGGGGAACCAGTTTGAGGGAATCTATATTTTGGACACTGGCACGATCGGAAACGTGGTCTTTAGCAACACCATCGGGACGAACTACGGTGCCACGGCTGCCGTCCCGAATTCCACCGGGGTCTTCATCACCGGGGGTGCACAGTCGAATCATGTTGGCCAGGCCACATCAGGAAACTTAATTGCGGGCAATTTCGTCAACGGGGTGAGAATCCAGGGAACAGGCACGAATCTGAACACGGTTGCGGGCAATACGATTGGGGTTGACGGGACCGGCTCACTCGCCCTACCCAACATAATCGATGGTGTGACGATAGCCCTGGGTGCCCAGGAGAACATCATCGGGGGGGACACGCCTGACGCTGGCAACCTCATCTCCGGTAACAGCCAGCACGGCGTCAACCTGGAAGGCGCAGCCACGACTAACAACATCGTTTCGGGGAATTACATTGGTGTCGACCCGGGTGGCACCAGCGCCATCCCCAACGGCGAGGATGGAGTCCACCTGCGGGATGGCGCGTCCGGCAACACAATCGGCGGCGACGAGGCGCTCGAACGGAACGTCATCTCGGGGAACACTCATTACGGTGTGTACCTTGAAGACAGCGGCACGGATGACAATCAAATATCCGGGAACTACATCGGGACGAATGCCGCAGGTAATGCAGCGCTTCCAAATGGCTCCAGCGGCGTTTCACTCCAGAATGGCTCAGCCTTCAACACCATCGGCGGTACAGGACCCGATGAGGGCAATGTGATCTCGGGCAACAGCGGGCAGGGAATCTACCTGGTACAGAGCGGCACGGAGAACAACACGATCTCTGCCAACATCATCGGCCTGGACGCCAGCGGTCTTGCGGCAGTCCCCAACAACCATGACGGGATTATGATCCAGTTGGATGCCAATGCGAATATCGTCGGCGGATCGACACCGGGTGAGCGCAACATCATTTCTGGCAATCTGGAACGCGGCATTCGAATCAGTGATTGCTCAAATAACGTCATCGAAGAAAATTACATCGGAACCGACATCAGCGGGATACAGCCCGTTGGAAATGGCTACGACGGCGTCCAAATATCATCCGGTGCGCTGAATAACACGATCGGCCCGGAGAATCGCATTGTGCATAATGGGTACTACGGGGTCGGAATTACGGATCTGGCGACGACCGGAAACATCGTCACCCAGAATCAAATCCACAGTAACGGCATGGGGGGAATCCGGCTCATCGATGGTGCAAACGGTGGCATCTCGCCAGCTTATATCGGCACCGTATCGCTCAACCCGTTGACCATCACCGGCACGGCTTGCCCCGGATGTGCGGCGGAAGTATTCGCCAACCCGGTCGATGAAGAAGAGGGCTGGATTTACCTGGGTAGTGCCGTAGCCAACGGAGGAGGGAACTGGAGTCTACCCGTCAGCGCTATACCGGCGCCCTTCCTGACGGCGACGGCGACCGACGCGACGGATGGCACATCGCAATTCTCGTATACTGTGCTCTCCGGCGTCCGTTCGCTCTTCTTGCCGGTGATTAGCAGATAAGGTGTAGGCTACAGGTTGCAGGGATCAACTCTCAGCCTACAAGTGAGGATCCACTTCGGGAAGGAATGAAGTGTGGATAATAAGGTAAGCGGTGACGAATAGACCGTTCAGAGGAGCCTGATGATGTTGACGAAAAGAAACCAGAGCTCATGGGGGGTTCTATTTACCGTACTGCTCGTCCTGGGTCTGACGCTGGTGCTGGTTGTCCCCTCAACACAGGCGGCCTCGATCGTCGTCGACACGACCTCCGATGATGACACCGTGAACGGCAACTGTACCTTGCGGGAGGCGATGATCGCCGCCCGCGACAATGTCACGAAGGATGCCTGCCTGGCAGGCGGAACGACCGATACGATTTCTTTTAACATCAACGCCGGGACGGACCCCGGGTGCAATGTTGGTACAGGCATTTGCACGATCCAACCGTTAACCTCCCTACCATTGCTATACGGGTCAGGCAACATCACGATCGATGGATACACCCAGAAAGACGCTTCACCAGCGAGCGGCAGCACCCCGGCCGAAATCCGCATCGAACTCGATGGATCGCAAATCGGTGGTAGCCCGAATGGAATCTATATTTCATCCCCAAGCAACGTCATTCGCGGGTTGGCAATCAACCAGTTCTCAACCGGGATCGTACTGGCTGGGGCCACTGCAGTGAACAACTCCGTTCAGGGATGCTATATCGGCACGGATGCGACTGGAATAATCGACCGCGGAAATGGGACCACAGGAATCTCGATTTCCTCAGCAGGATCCGGGAATCAAATCGGCGGTACTTTAAGTGAACACCGGAACATCATCGCGGGGAATGGCGTGGGAAGCGGGTCAGCATACGGTATTTCCATTAGCAGCAGCTCTACCGGCGCGATCATCGAAGGCAACTATATAGGTACCACTCCTGATGGGCTTTCTGCATTACCGAATGATAATGGCATTCAAATACAATCGAGCGCGTATGCTAATATGATCGGTGGATCGACCTCCGGCGCAAGGAACGTGATCTCAGGCAACACCTTAGACGGAATTACCTTGAACGGTAGTTTCAGCGACCCCCATAGCAACACTATTAAGGGCAATTTCATTGGGGTAGATCGAACCGGCGGTACGGCATTGGCCAACGGCGGGAACGGCTTGCAGCTTATCAACGGCGCCTTCGCCAATGTCGTCGGGCCGGGCAATGTCATTTCGGGCAACGCCCAGAACGCGGTGCTCATCTGGACTGCGGGGACGATCGAAAACATGGTCGTCGGCAACTACATCGGCACCGATGCGAGCGGCACGGCCGCCATCCCGAATGCAGCTGCGAGTGGAGCCGTTTTTATCAACAACGGCGCGGCGGGCAACGTGATCGGCGGCGACGCGCCGGGCGAGGGTAACCTCATCTCCGGTAATGCCGGCCAGGGGGTGCGAATCGTCGGATCGGGAACGGACTCGACGGTCGTCTCCGGCAACATCATCGGATTGGATGTCACCGGGACCTCAGCGCTGCTGAATAGCGGTGAAGGCGTATATGTGGCGATTGACGCCGCCAATACGATCATCGGCGGCGATACCAGTGTAGAACGCAACGTGATCGCAGCGAATCTCGCAGCCGTGAAATTAGAGTCAACCGCGCACAACAACACCGTCTCCGGAAACTACCTCGGGACCGACATCACTGGCACTGTCGGTATGAGCGTGGGGACGGGTGTCTCAATCGGCAGCGGAGCCAATAACAACACGATAGGCGGCGCGACTGTTCCCGAGCGCAATATCATCTCCGGTAACGGGGGACGCGGGATCAACATCTTCGGCCTCGCGACCGACAATAACCAGGTGCTTGGCAATTACATCGGCGTTGACGTATTCGGATCGAACCCCCTCTCCAATCCTTCCGGCGGAATTCAAATCTGGAATTCTGCACAGTACAATACGATCGGACCCAATAATATCATCGCCAACAACGGGTTGGAGGGCATCCGCATCTTCGGGGCCGATACGGACTTCAATTTCTTTACGCAAAACAGCATTTACAACCACTCGAACTACAACATCGCCCTGCCCTACGTGCCGGATGGCTCGAACGAGGACATCACCCCGCCGACGATTACTGCCGTTAGCCTGAGCCCGCTTTCGGTCAGCGGGACGACCGCCCCGATCTGCGTCGGCTGCACGATCGAGGTATTCACATCCCCCGCTCCTTCCAGTCCTGCGGCTGGGAAGACGTTTCTTGGGAGCGACACCACCGACGGCAGCGGGAACTGGACTGTGAGCACGCCCGGGCTGCATGGGCCGTACATCTCCGCCACGTTGACGGATGCATCCAAAGGCACATCGATGTACTCCAATAGGGTATTTACGACGATCACGGCGACCTATCTGCCGTTGATTATGAGGTAGAAACTGGCGAGCAGGAAGTGATATTGAAATGGACAGGCTTCCACAAGTGGACAGGCTTTAACGTCCTCGCTACTTGTGTGGGCGAACCTTAAACGAAACCTCCTCATAACTCTCCTCATTGAACTCATCAGGAGGCGCAGGGGAGGTGCATCATGGAAAGTAAAACCCGGCGAATCATCCTCTTAATATCGATCGCCGCTGTTTTCCTGCTTCTTATATTTATTCCCTCCGTTACAAGTGAGGCATCGACTGCAGGAAAGGGTGGTTTTCGCGCGCCTGGCGTAACCTGCAATTCGTGCAGCGACTGCTCAGCGAAACTAGCCAGTGGCCTTTACAGCACTGTCACTCTTACTGTTGATATTGTCAACCATGGAGGATCTTGCATCAATGCCTATTTAGGCGAGAGCGATCTGGTTTTTGATTGTGATGGTCATCTTATCGATGGTGACGATCTCGCCATCGATCCGGACTACGGCATCTCCTTCTTGCATGGTGCCAACAACACCATCCGAAATTGCCTTGTCGAAGACTTTGCCGGTGGGGTTTATATCGGCGATGCCGTCAATCATACGGTTGAAAACACCCGGATGGTCTCAAACGGAGTCGGATTGCTGCTAGCCTATTCGAGTGGAACGACGGTCAATCGAAACATGATCCTGGAGAATATTACTGGCGTCAAACTGGATCACGCCAGCACCAATGCATTCACCGATAACCGAGTGTGTGACAATGTCAGCTACGATTTCAACCTTACTTCCAGCACAGGCAACAGCGGCTCAAGGAATCAGTGCCTTATCCCGGACGGTTGGAATGACGACGGTGCGACAGGGTGTGTATACCCATGCTGGACCTGCTGGCTCCATCTGCCGCTGATCGCTCGCTAGAGTAAGAGTCTTCATAACCCATCTAGTTGAAAAGCGCCCCGGAGGGATCGAAAAAAAGAATCAACCGTGATCGTGATGGCCGAAACCGTTGACATAGTGGTATATCGCGCCCTCATCTCCTCGCACTGTGCTTCGGCTTTGGCTTGCTGCTAACCTAGCTTCAAGATAGGAGGGCACCATGCGAAAGTTAATTTCTCTTTTCTGTTCGCTTATATTTGTTTGTGCCGTTTTCGTTGCAGGTTGGTATGTCGCCCAAGCAGAGGATCGGCTCGCTCCTCTATCGGTGCTGACGCAAGTAAACACCTCTTTCACCTACCAGGGCTTTCTTGAGGACACCGGCTCCCACGCTGTGGGGACATACGATTTTCTCTTTCAACTCTATGATGACCCGTCGGCGGGAGTCCAGGTCGGTGGAGATAACGTAAGGGGTGATGTCGCCGTCACCAAGGGTGTATTCACGGTTGCACTTGACTTCGGCGCGGTCTTTGACGGCAGGGCGCTGTGGTTGCAGGTGGATGTCCGACCAGGTGCGAGTACCGGCAGCTATACAATCTTGCTTCCACGTCAGCTGCTGACCGGCGTACCTTACGCACTGAGCCTGCGCCCGGGCGCAGTTATCAAAAACGCAAGTGGAACTGGCCGTGGTCTAGAGGTGTGGAGTAATGCTTCCACCTCCTCGGGAACCTCGCTCTGGGTTGAAAACGACAACCCGACGAGCGGGATCGCCCTATGGGCACGGGCGCAGGGGACCGACGCCACCATCATCTCCAGCAACTCGTCAACAGGTGCGCTTTTCAAGGGCTTCGGCGGCAACGGCGGCGAGCATGAGTTCATCGTCGGGAACAATGGCGACATCTGGACGGCGGGCAATTACCTCCAGGCACTTGCGAGTCATGGCAGCGTTAAGGCAGGGGCCATCGTGTACTGCAACTCAGAATATTCAACTCTCTATGACTTCTTTAACAATGTCTCCGGAACCATGTGGGTCGTCGATGGCCCTTCCACGGGGTACTGCTACATCGAGGTTGGGTTTGACCTCGTAAATCAATACTGGGTGACGTCCAACGTCCACCTTACCTATATCAGCTTGCCGTTTTGTGAGATCGATCCCGGCAATCAATACCGGTTTAAATGCCGGACCGTCGACCTGGACGGGAACCCAATCGATGGTGTGTTCCACCTCCTGGTGTACTGACCTGATCAAGCTCTCAAGGAGATTCGTCCAGGCATAGACGTCCATGAAACGCGGGAGGGAATGATGACACGCTATAGGATCTTTTTCGGCGTGGTTTTCACGGCAGCACTGCTCGGTGCAGCCGTACTCGGTGGGAACGCAGCCGGCGGTGAAGTCGCAGCCCCCGGCGCACCGAGCCACGCGCCGCCCCTTGGAAGCCTGTTCACCTATCAGGGATTCCTTATTGTTAAAGGGAATCCGGCGAACGGTGCCTACGATTTTCGCTTCCGGCTCTACGACGCGCTGACCCTGGGCACGCAGGTCGGTTCGACCGTCGACCTGAACGACGTGCCGGTCGTGGATGGCATCTTCACTGTCACGATCGACGTCGGCGGTTTGGCCTTCCAGGGCGACCCGCGCTGGCTGGATATCGGCGTGCGCGATGGCGCCAGCACTGGCTCTTACACCCATCTCGACCCGCGCCAGCTGCTCTCCCCCGCCCCCTACGCGCATTACGCGTGGGGCACGAGCTGGGGCGGCCTCACGGGTGTGCCCGTAGGTTTTGCCGATAACAACGACAACGATACGACGTACTCTGCCGGGAATGGACTCTCGCTTGTGGGCACAGAGTTCCGTCTTGACGAACCCTACACGGATGGTTTGTACTGGTCGCTCACCGGTAACAGTGGGACGACATCGGGTACCCATTTCATCGGCACCTCGGACTTTGTTGATTTTGAGATCCGGGCGAACAATAACCGGGTGCTCTATTTCGAGTCGAAGGTCTCCTCCAGCCCAAATATCATCGGGGGCAGCCAGGTCAATTGGGTCAGCCCGAGTTTGACAGGTGCGACCATTTTTGGTGGAGAAGTGGGCTGGCCAAATCGCGTGACGGATATCTTCGGAACTGTGTCCGGGGGCTTGGATAATCAAGCTGGGGACGCCGCCTCAACGACGGTGAATGCCGCCTATGCTACGGTAAGTGGTGGGAAGGGAAACACAGCTGCTGAGTATGTGGTTACCGTCGGTGGGGGGCTGGAGAACGAGGCCCTTGGCTACGCCTCTACGATCGCCGGCGGATATCAGAACGATGCCAGCTCATCCTATGGGACCGTTTGTGGGGGACGGGAGAACTTTGCCCTCGATCAATATGCTACGGTGAGCGGCGGTGGGTATAACCAGGCTAGCGGTGGGCGCTACATCACAATTGGCGGGGGGAATAGCAACACTGCAAGCGGAGGCTATTACGCGACGGTCGGTGGTGGATCGGAGAACGTGGCCGATGGGCAGGCCGCAGCAATTTGCGGCGGGGAGGGCAACGATGCGCTCGCGATCTACGCCACGGTCGGCGGCGGGGTTATCAATGAGGCAAGCGGTCGTGCGGCAGCGGTGGCGGGCGGGGAAGATAACACTGCCACCGGTCACGCTGCAGCAGTGAGTGGTGGGATGCTCAACATCGCCGGTGGTGATTACGCCACGATCCCGGGTGGATACGATAACACCGCCGATGGTTACTACAGCTTTGCGTCGGGACGGCGAGCTCAGTCGAACAATGACGGATGCTTCGTCTGGGGTGATAGCACCGATGCTGACATCTTCTGTAACAACGATAACCGCTGGATCGCCCGCTCCTCCGGTGGTGTGTACTTCTACACCTCGGGAAATTTGTTGACGGGGGTCTACGCCGCCGCCGGGGGGAATTCCTGGCTGGGTGTCAGCGACCGGGCAGTGAAGGAGAACTTTACCCCGGTCGATAAGCAAGCCCTGCTGGAAGCGTTGCTCGGCGTCCCGCTGTGGGATTACAACCTGATCTCGCAGGACGACTCGATCCGCCATCTGGGACCGACGGCGCAGGATCTCTATGCGGCTTTTGGCCTGGGCGAGAGCGACACGGCGATCAACATGCAGGATGCAGATGGCGTAGCGCTCGCCGCCATTCAGGGCTTATACGAACTACTGCTCGAGCAGCAGGCACAGATTGCGGCGCTGGAAGCGCGCCTGGCCGCGCTCGAGGCGGATG
>DAOUEE010000032.1:0-8904 GCA_034430695.1 Anaerolineales bacterium
CGCTGGCGTCGTGGACCCAATCCGGAATCCACGGTTCACGATAAACGCCGGTCGGAACCACCAGGGGTAAATCTGCGGCCTCGGACACGGCGCGATCGAAATCGGCGCGGCGTCCCACGCCGACGGTGCTGCATTCGACAATGGCGGTAACCCCGGTCGCTTTTGCGTTGCGCAATTCCGGCGTCATAAGCCGCAAGACGTCTTTACGATCGGCCTGCGCATATCCGGGCGTGTCCCACATGCGCAGATCGACGAAGATATGCTCGTGCGGCAAGATCATATTCAAATCAGCGGAAGTCCTGGGGCCAAGTGTCGTAAAGATTTGCATTATCGCAATCTACCCGAACTAGCAGTTAGTCGATATCCAGGGTTCCGTCCTGCTTGAAGCGCCAATTCTCCCAGGACATGACTTCCCAATAGTACCCATCCGGGTCTGCGAAGTATCCGTGGTAACCGCCCCAAAAAGCGCGCTGTGGGGATTTTACGATCGTTCCTCCCGCCTTTTCCGCCTGCAGCAGGATTCGATCGACCTCCCCCTCGTCCCGGGCGACAAAACCCAACGTCGTGCCCGAAAAGCCCTGGCCGTGCGGAGGATCGTTCTCGTCGATGTCATCGGCCAACGGCCCCTTGGGGCACAGCGCGAGGGTAACCCCGTCACTCTGAAAGAAAACGATCGGCGGATCGCTTTCGTCTACCGTGGTCGAAAAACCCAAACCGTCCCGGTAAAACTCGAGTGAGCGGTTGATGTCTTTCACTCCCAGGGTAACGATATGAACTCGGTTCACTCGTCTCTCCATTTCCAACGTTACACACCAAGTTATGGAATCATGATGCGATGAAACTGAATTTTGCCTGCACGACAGTCTCGGGCGTTGCGTCTACTCACGCTCGTCCAATGAAATTACATGAAGTTCTTTCCGGACCGGCGTCGAAGTTATTCTTATCTGACTACATCCCTCCGAAGATTCAAATAGGAGGATGGCTGGCGATTCATTGGATGATGCATTCAGGAGGGCGTATGACGCTTCATTGCAGATTGTAATCCGACGATTCCCCCCACGAAGGCGAGGACTCCCAGGGAAAAATAGACGACGTTCCCAAGGTAAGGAATCGGCAGTTGAAGCAAGAAAACGATCCACCCGTCGAGCGTAGCGATGACCACCCCCCCGGCGGTCAGTAAACCCCCGACGATCGCGACGAGCGACATGATGACCAAAAGCGGTCTGCGCCGGGCGGCGATCGCCTCGCCTTGATTTTGCTCAACTTGATGCAGAAATCTCTGCGCTTCCGTCCAGTCCATCCCCGATGCATTGCAGATGGATAGAAGGATGTCGTTTCGACTCCGGTGCCGGGACAAATCCCGCACGACGTGTTCCGTAAGCGTTGCTGGATCCATTTATGAAATCTCCATCCTAAAAGATATGTGATGTCGTTGGAACAAGAAGATCGATGTCGAATCACGCGTTGGCAAAATAATCATCAACGTCGCCACTTTTAGCTTCGCTGAGAAGACCTCTCAATTCGCCAAGATGGAAAAGGGTGTGCCGCAGCAAGAATATCGCCACCCCCATCTTCGTCTCTCCAGCCCATTCGAATTTCGTGTTTTTACCTTCGAAATCCATGTCATCCAGCCACGATTCGGTTTTCTCTCTCAAATCCCGGATACATGACAAAACGTCGTCTCGAGTTGGCAAATCACCTTCATCCGTCTCACCCCATTCATCATCAAACCGTTTTCCGGACGCAAAATGAGTGATCGTGCTGTCTTCAATATAGTATTGGACTGCCTTTAATATATGAAATGCAACTCGAGTCGGCGTATACGATTTACGGCCTGTATGAAGCCAGGTCCCTTCATCAAACGCCTCGACGATTTTCTCAAACACTCTCCAGGAGTGTTCGTATTGTTTTACAAATTCATCTTGCACTGCTCACATCCTCATGCGAGCTCAAATTGCGAGAAATGCATACCGCACGACATGGACGTTTCAGAATTTGATCTACTTATATCGGATTCATCAATAAGCAATGTAACAGTGCGATGCTATCCATTTGCCGGAATAGAAAAAAGGAGTTCCTCGAGAAAGAACCCAAGATTATCTCGAGAACCAACGGAACCAGCCTCTTTTACTCGACGCGGGCTTCATATCCACGATAGCCTTCATGACCTGCTCGCGAAACTCTTGCGCAACGGGTTCCGTTCCCATGCCAATGTATCCACGAACGCGGCCCTTGGACTCCCCGATATATCCAAAGAGCTCTAAACCCGAATCTCTAGAAAAAATGGTTTTGTATTCTTTGGCCCTTACCTGAGTTAAATTTACCGCATTCGATACCATGCCCGTTCGATCGCCGCGCCGCACCCAGACCAGCCACTTGGAGGTAAGCAGCATCCATGTGTGAATGAGCATGTCCTGCTCTCCTTCCAGCCAGGTGAGCAGTTTACTGGTCTTCTTCTTTTCAGTGATCGTCTCGCAACACGCCAGGGTTTCACGCTCCGGATCGCCCAGGTCGTGCTTCTGGAAGAAATCCCGAATAGCCTGGAGCGGTTCGTGGGGAATCTGACTCACTTTACATTCTCTCGTACTGCGTTCATAGCTGCTCATTGGAAAGTCCTTTCCGATCGAACAAACGGTGCATGCCTCGAAGTCGATTCTACTGCAGGATGCATGATTTGCCGATCAGCGATTATGAGAAGATTCCCCACAAGGTAAACCGACACGTCATCAATCCGAACCCGTTCTCCAGTTGCCAATGAAGTTGTCAACTGTTGCTTCGAAGATGCCCGCAATTACTACTTGTGCTCCTTCGTCGCAACGACGATATCCTGATAGCTCAGGTAATCGTCCCTTCCGCACCACGAACCGTAATGGATCGGAGACGAAATTTGTAAGGCGTATTTTACGTACAAGCGTGTGACGAAGCCCTCGTCGTATGCGATGGCGCCTTCGGGGTCCTCCTCGCTCACCGTCAGACAGCCGTCGGTCTCAAAGTGAAAGTCGAGTGTGCTCTTTCCCGCAGCAAGCAGGTTTTTCGACTCTTCGTTCAACAGGAAAAAAGTGATCAGGCACTTTCCACCCGCTTTGAGCACACGCGAGATCTCGCGCAGGTAGTTCTCCAGAGCCGGCGGCAGCATGTGTGTGAACACGGACGTGAGGAAGATGAAATCGAAGGACTCACCTTCAAACGGAAAGCGATACTCCTCGGCAAGGATTTTTCCATCCTCGTTGTAGTGCTTGTTGAAAACGTCACATTGGAAAAAATGGAAATTGCTGTATTTGGACGAAATGTGTTTCACACACCATCTGATCCCCTTGGCGACGATGTCGAACCCCCAATATTCACCGTTGGGAGAGAGGTAACTCGTCAGCGGAACAGCCATGCGCCCTATTCCACAACCGACATCCAGAACCCGATCGTTGGGTTGAAGGTTTGCCAATTCGATGAAATAGTTTTGAAATTCCTGCCCAATCTGAATAAAATCGCCATCCCCGATGAAGATCATCGACCGCGGCGGGATCATGCTGTTTCGCATTTTAAACCGGTCCATCAAATCTATGGCCAGGCGGTTTACTTTCCGCAAGGGCGGTTTTAGGAAGTTGGGGATGAATCTTGAAAGACGTCTCTTCATAGGAAATTCTCTCGTTTTATAAGTAAATGGACAACCACAACCCGATTACATCTTTCAGCCAGGGTGGAAAACGATCTTCCGGTCTGGCTACGGTAGGGATTTTCAATCGTCCAACCAACGGCGATCAAGCCGGCGGCTTTTGCGCCCGGACGCAGAGAAAACCCGGCTCCTTGATGAGTTTTTCATAATCCAGCGGGTCCGATCGTTTGAATTCTTCCAGCGGTACGGGCTCGAGAATTCGCTCGAGCACGAAGCCGGCTGCGATGAGAGGGTTTACGATCGCCGAGAGCGGCCGCCTGTAAAAAGGAACCTCGATTTCAAAGCCGAAACCGGTCCAGGTTTCCTTTTTTACCTCCGTTTGGAAGTAGTCAGCATCCTCCCGAAAACGGCGATAGCCGCCGAATGGATGGCCGACGGAAAACACGAGCGTGCCGCCGGATTTGAGTACGCGGAAGAACTCGTTGAAAATCGGATGCCAATCTTCGACATAATCAAGCGCAAGCGAACTCAGCACGACGTCGAACTCCTCATCGCTTGCGAAATCGAGTGGTTCTTCAAAGTCAGCCTGCAATACGAGAGCCGCCTCACCGACCCGTTTTTCAGCCAACGCGACCATCTTCGGAGATCGATCGAAGGCAACGACTTCAGCTCCCTGTTGAAGCAGGATTTTGGCATACACCCCGGGGCCGCACCCCGCATCCAATATCCGCTTTCCCTGCAATGCCGGCAGCAGCGAAAGGGTGGCAGGCCGTTCGTATAGCGCGTTGTGGGCTTTGGTTTCGACCTTCTCGGCGTACGCCTCGGCCAAATTCTCCCACGTTTCGTATCCCAGACGCGAATCGTCCATACAAATTCCCTCAACCAGCACCCTGCAATCTATCGGCGTGAATCTAGAGGCTCTTTTCTCCCCGATCCTGCGCGGCACATCCGCATCTTCTCTTTGGAATTCGAGGACCCTGCTGTATCCACCTGGAAGCATCCATACTCGGTCCGGAAACCGGACCAGATCGCGCCTGCCCAATCTCCACCCATCAAGTCGTTCAGGAAGATTTCTTCGTCCTCATCGTCAGCGATGAGTTCGCCAAGCTCTCGTGCGCGCTCGTAATGATCTCTGGCGATTTCAACCTTTCCTTGAAATGCGTACGCTCTTGCCAACGCCTCATGGGCATAAGCCGCGTCAAAGTCCTCCATGGAATCTTTATCTCGTTCCGTCAATTCCATACACCGCAAGGCATGCACGAGGGCTTTATCCACTCACTCGAGATTGATGAAAACGCGGGATAAAAGCCAATGACCGCGCTGAGCATTCACGGGATTTCCAGCCTGGCTCCAGTGGTAAAGAGAGCCGTAAGCCGCAAAGAGCATTTCCTCATCCTCTGCGCTCGATCTCCTATTGTTTTCCAACAACTCCCATACCTGCCCGATTGCCAACTTGGCGAATTTGATATGAGCTTCCTCTAGTGTATATCGTTCCAGATCCGTCACCGCACGCCTCGTACGATCGCTCTACCCGATAGTCACGGCTCTTCGTTCGAATTCCATGCCCCGGCACCACGGCCGTAAATGAAATAATGGGAAGTCTCTTCGATCTTGAACTGCCACCCTGTTTGGGCGAGTCTCTCCGTTAGATGGGCGGCATCGTAGAATACTTTTACAATTCTGAATTCTCGTCCATCATTCAGACGTCTTGATACGGACGTTGCTTTCGATCCTTCCAACGCATGGTCTTGCGCGGTGGAAGTCGAATCGTAGCGAGAATCGATGAGGAATACCCGGCCACTCGGTTTCAAAGCACTTTTGACCAGCGCCCAAAAAGCCTCAAACCGTTCTGGGGGAACGTGTGATAACCAGAAGGCGAAGAAGATCGTATCGAACCACTCGTGAGGCTGCCACTCAAATATGTTGGCTTGAAGGTAGTGCACTTTCGAAGAACGTACACGTGTTCGATTGATCTCCAGGACTTCAGACACCGCATCGATCGCCGTGACTTGCGTCGCGTGTTGAACGATTTGCGCCGTCCACAATCCCGTACCACAGGCAATCTCTAAAACGTTGCCGGCAGGCTCGAAGGCATGAAGCGCCCGGCGTACCTCTTCGACTTCGGAAAACCAACGTCGATTCAGGGCTTCAACACGGTCATATCGGCCCTGACGATAGAACCATTCATCATATTCCTGGGACCGCGCCTGATAATACGAAATTTGCTCATTCAACATATTGTTCGGATCATCTGCATGCAAGTTATTCGGCTTCAACCTTCCATCCTCTTCGAACCATATCCTTCACCCGTAATCAATGTCCCCCAGCATGTAACCATATTTCCAGCGTACTTGCGGCCAACGGAAGCGGTCAATCCCTTTTCCTCACCAGGAAATGGGCATAATCGTTTCCCATGCCTTCTTCTTCCAGCGTAAACCCCGCCTGGTCGATCCAAACTCGAATCTGATCCATCGAAGGATAATAATGGTACACGGCCAAACCTGCCAGGTCTCCGGGAATCCCCGGCGGCGTTAACGACATCACCCGTTCGTAAGACCGCTCGACTTCGTCGCCCAATTCTCCGAACACGACCGGCAACCCCATCGCCCGTGCCCGCTCGTAGGAAGCCTTCAACGCTTCCGAGTTATACAGCTCTGCCGTGAAATACAACAAGCCACCCGGTTTCAATGTCTTGCAGAAATTTGCCATGATTTCCGGCCAGTCTTCCGGGCAAACGTTCTCCATCGCGTCCACACAAATTACGCCGTCGAATGCTTCTAAAAAGTCCAAATCCTGCAGGCTCATCCTCACGTATTTCACCTGTGGAAAGTGCTCCCTTGCCCGTTCCAGCATGCCTTCAGACTGGTCGATGCCGGTCACATCATGTCCCGCTTCCAGCAACATGCCATCGTATCGCCCTGCACCACACGCTGCGGAGAGCAAGGCACAGTACGGAGCGATGCAATCCAAAAACTTCCGGAGAAATACCATATGCGTCTCATTCACATAAAATCCAAAGTTCACCCAGTACTCCGGCGAGATATGATCGTAAAGCGCCTCCGTCATTTTGCGCATTTTCTCGAGCCACGCATCACGGCCCATCAGTTCACCCTTCCCGGAAATAGGATTAGCTTCATAACGCAGCGCAGTCATAAACGCCGCACGATGCGTTGTAGAAAATTGGAATGGCAACCTCTTACCCCAGAGCTTTTCTCTCCAATCAAGCCACGAATTCGAGACCTCCTCTCGGTTTAGACCGAATTTTACCGGCTGGGCATCCTTTCCGCTCATACATCAAAACCGTCGTGCCAGGCGAAATAATTGACCAGGAAGATGGCTTTCTGCAATCCCTCGCCCTTCAAATATGGATGCGGGTCCTGGATGCGTTCAATAACTTTGTCCTCGCCCAGCTTGATCTCCCCACCCTGTCTCGCGATCTCCCAAATCGTGTCCGAAATTTCTTTCATACGCTCGATAATCAGATCGATGGTTTCCGGGGAGTGAATCCCCAATTCGGCTTCCAAACGCTCCCTGCGGTCGATCAACCGGTCCGGGCCGAATTCCTCATAGATTGCAAACGCTCGATCGAAAATCTCATCGGGAATTTCCATCATCATCACCCTTTGGAAACCATTTTGCTAATCGGTGGTTTTGAACGGTCAAATTTCCGTGGTTGTTCCATCTCGTCTTTCACCAGGATTCCCGATGAGGGGCTTCTATCCCTCTGTCCGATGTCGGGCAGCGGCCCCTTTCCGTTCAACACAGACCAGAGGTGTACCAGGATCAACTCGACAGCGCTTTCCATTGCGTTTCGACCCAATTCGGATCCATCTTCTTCAAGCGGTTCTTCCTCAGGTTGTTCCGCATGATCCAGAGGACATCCCGGTCCCCGGATCGAATCCATTTCTCCATTTTGGGCTTACCAAGGTGTGGATGTGCAGCCACCGCAACGCTCCAGCCGTAACCCAGGGTTTTCCGCAAGACTTTAAACTCCTCGCTTCGGCGATCTTCTTCCGCCAACAGCGACTCTGTAATTCGATCAAGTAAATCGATGATCTTTGCTGCATCATTCGGATCACGCAGCAGGGAAGGTTCACACAAGGTCGCCACGACAGCCCTTCGCTCCAACAATGATCCCTTGCCCCACTCGACCAGCATGGCGAATACATCTTCGAACGAAACCTCGCCATACTTTTGCAGCCCCAGGGCGACGGATTCACGCACCCGCCATCTCGGATCGGATGCCCGTGCCCGGATGAGATCGAAATGCTTCGCCTCCCCTCGATACGCCAGATATCCCAGGCCAATCACACCGCAGACGGCCAGGAATTCTTCTTTCGTGTTCTTTGGCGCTTCATCGGGACCGAGGCCTGCATACTCGATCAGCCGTTCTTCCGATCCTTCCAATGCCGCAGCGAAGGCGAGTTCCAAGTTGGCTCTCGGGCCTGGCAGACAGGACTCTTGCATTAAAAATGAATCCCAGTGTTCCAGATTATTCAGTGTTTGACGATAGTTTTCGATTTTCCCCACGTCATTTCCTGAAACCCGACCGTGCGGCCAGCGATCGCGAATTATCGAGGCAGATATATTATGGCCTCGTCAAACTCCAATACGGAAGAAATCGAAGACGCTCACGGATGCCATTCAGCCGCCGGAACCGTTTGAATGTACGCGTCGATTTCGGATTGACCTTCAACGTTGTGCCATCGCCCTGATTTTCGTCACCGTGCGCCAGTTACGCGCCGTCACAGAAACGCCGAGTGCTTTTTCGATTCCCGCAGCAAGCTTCGATCTGCCAATGCCATCCGGCGCATACAAGTAGAAGACCTTGCCCAGCAGTGTAAAGCTTTCATTCTCGCCTTTTACTTCTTCCAATCTTTGTAGATCCGGGTTCTGCGGCGCTGATTCCATGAAATACAGATGCAGGCTCTTTGGTTCTTCAACGGCTTCCGGATAGGGGTTTGACTCCGCCGCCTCGGTAAGTTCATCCGAACGCAAAACGACCACGTCCGGAACGAAGAGGAAACGCTTCTCGATACTGCTGCGCATTTCCTGCACAAGTGCCGCTCGATTCGCCGCTTCACTTTCAAAGACAACGTTGCCGCTCCGGATATAAGTTTCGATCTTTCGAAAACCCAGTTCTGTCAGTGTCATGACCAATTCCTGCATGGGCAATTTGTTGTGGCCGCCCACGTTGATTCCCCGGAATAACGCGATGTAGACGCTCACACTGCACATCCTTTTCCCGACTACGCCGCCCTCATCAGTGCCGAATCACTCACACGATCTCTGCA
>DAOUEE010000033.1:0-9035 GCA_034430695.1 Anaerolineales bacterium
CGCTGATCGCCGCAGAGGCGCCCCGTGCGCGCACCGGCTACGCCCTGGGGTTGCTGCAAACGGGGCTCGGTATTGGGATCGCGATGGGACCACTCATCGGCGGCGCCGTCGCAGACGCATTCGGATACGGCGCTGCGTTTTATATCACGGCGGCACTGCTGCTCGTGGCCGGAATTCTGGTTCACTTTGGCGTCGAAGAAACTTACGTTCCAGCCACCACGCCCTCGATCGAGTTGCTTAGTTTCTTCGCCGACTGGCGGCACATCATCCACTCCCCCGGCGTCAGGACGGCGTACGCCATGGATACGGTCTCGCAGCTCGGCCGCTCCATGATCGTACCGATCATACCCATCTTCATCCAGTCCTTCACCACCGATTTCGGCAGCGTAAACACGGTAACCGGAATCGTTTTTGGGGTCTACTCTGCTGCGATGACCCTGAGTTCGATTTATTTCGGCAGGCTCGGCGACCGCATTGGCCATCGATCGATCCTCATCGGTAGCCTGTTGGCAACGGCTATTTTCTACGTACCGTTGACGTTGGTTCGTGAAACCTGGCAGATATTAATCCTCCAGGCTCTGGCGGGGGTGGCAATGGGCGGCATACTGCCTTCGGTGGGCGCGCTGCTCGCAAAGCTCACTGTCCACGGGGAGGAAGGCGCGGTGTATGGATTATCGAATTCACTGCGCGCCGCTGCACGCACGATCGCGCCGATGCTCGGCGCCGGCATCGCAACCTGGCTCAACCTGCAAGCGACGTTCGCCTTTACGGCCGGTTTTTTCCTGCTTGCTGGGATTTTTGCTACCGCCAGGCTTCCTCGTTCTGAAAACGCAGCGTTTACGACCTCATGATTTATCAAATGCCGATCGTCCTGTAAAACAACGGCAGCGGCTCGACGTGTTTGTCCTCGATGCGATGCGCCTCGAGCAGCCTTTGTACGGCCGGTTCGACGAGTCTTTCGTCGTTAGCATGGACGGTGAACAACGGAACGCCGGCCTCGATGCGGTCTCCGATGTTGGTGTGCACGACCACCCCCACGGCGTGATCGATCGGATCGCCTTTTTTCTCCCTGCCGGCGCCCAGGTCGACCGCCGTGAAGGCCACTTCGCGCGCATCGATTTCGGTGACCGTTCCGCTCACCGGCGCAGTAACTTCCTCGACGATCGCCGCCTGGGGCAATCTTTCCGGATGCTCAACCATGTCCGTATCGCCGTCCTGGGCGCGGACGAGATCCAGGAACTTCTCGTAGGCAGCGCCGCTTACTATGACGGAATCTGCCATTGCCCGTGCCGTTTCGATATCCTGCGCACGTTCTCCCAGGATCAGCATATACCCCGCCACTTCGAGACAGTGGGCGTGGAAATCCTGTGGTCCCTCACCCTTCAATGAGGCGATCGCCTCTTTCACTTCCAGGGCGTTACCCACGGCATCCCCCAGCGGTTGATTCATGTCCGATATCAGGGCCACGGTGCGCCGATCCGCATGACGGCCGATTTCGACCATCAATTCCGCCAATTCGGCCGCCCGCTCCATGGTTTCCATAAAAGCCCCCTTCCCAACCTTCACGTCGAGTACGATGCCCTGCGCGCCGCCGGCGATCTTCTTGCTCATGATCGAGGAAGCAATCAGCGGTATCGACGGCACGGTCCCGGTCACGTCACGCAGCGCGTAAAGCTTGCCGTCCGCAGGCGTCAGCTTCGCCGTCTGTCCGGAAAGCACGATCCCGACCTTCTTCAACTGCGCCAGAAACTCTTCCTTGGTCAGGTCGGCGCGAAAGCCGCGGATCGATTCCATCTTGTCCAGCGTGCCGCCGCTGAAACCCAGCGCCCTGCCGGACATCTTGCCTACTGCGAGCCCGTTCGCCGCGACCGTCGGAAGGACGACAAGCGAGGTTTTATCCCCGACACCGCCGGTCGAGTGTTTGTCCACAGCGATGGGCACGACGCTCGAAAGATCGATTCGTTCGCCCGAATCGACCATCACCTGCGTGAGTTCCGCGGTCTCGCGCGGAGTCATGCCGCGGAAAAGCACGGCCATGCACCATGCCGAAACCTGGTAGTCAGGGATGTCTCCGCGGGTGAAACCTTCGATCAAGAAACGAATTTCGTCCTGCGTGAGTTCCAATCCGTCACGCTTTTTGATCACAATGTCCACGGCGCGCATACATCGCCTCCTGAAACATATTTCGATTATACTTTGCGGCCCGTATCCCGCCACATCGTTTGTGATGGTCCACCACAATAGTAAATTGTGCGTACGAGCCGTATCCGTGATACGATTCTCTCGTGGGTATCGCGCGGTAATCCACTCAACCGATTCGCTTGAATTTATGACACGGGAAAAGGATTCCGATGCAAAAGGTTGATCTCATTCTTCGCAACGCTTTGATCGTTACGATGGACCAGGACGAGCGTGTGCTTGCAGACGGCGCCATCGCCGTGAACGGCGATTCGATCGAAGCCGTCGGCCCGAGCGACGAGATCGTGGCCAACTACGACGCCGCAGAGCTGCTCGACTGCTCCGGCAAGACGATCACACCGGGCCTGGTCAATTCGCACACCCACGCAGCCATGACACTGCTGCGCGGCCTGGCCGATGACCTGCGCCTGGACGTCTGGCTCCTGGGCTACATGATGCCCGTGGAGCGTGAGTTCGTCTCTCCCGAATTCTGCCGCCTGGGGACGCTTCTTGGCTGCGCCGAGATGATACGCGGCGGTACGACGTGTTTCGCCGACATGTATTACTACGAGGATTCCGTCGCTGAAGCCGTAGCGGAAGCAGGCATGCGCGCCATATGTGGCCAGACCATACTCAAATTCCCGTCTCCGGATGCGCCCTCGTACGAGGATGCGCTCGCCTACGCCCGCACGTACATCGAAAAGTGGCGCGATCACCCCTGCGTCACGCCGGCGATCGCACCCCACGCACCTTACACGACGACGCCGGAAATCCTCAAAGCTTGCGTCGACCTGTCCCGGGAATTCGACGTTCCCCTGCTCACCCATCTCGCTGAGACGATGGAAGAAGTGGAAGAATGGCGCGAGACCTACGACATGCCGGTCATTCCGTGGGTGAAGAAATTGGGTCTGCTGGACGTCAATGTCGTCGCGGCGCACTGCGTGCACGTCGATGATGGTGAGATCCACACGCTAGAACACACCGGAACGGGCGTTTCGCACAATCCTTCCAGCAATTTAAAACTTGCTTCCGGATTTGCTCCGGTCGTCGAAATGCTCGGTACCGGGCTCAACGTCGGCGTCGCCACTGACGGCCCCTCCTCCAACAACGATCTGGACATGTTCGAGGAAATGCGCCTGGCTTCTTTCATCGCCAAAGCTTACGGCGAAAACCCGACGGTGCTGCCCGCTCGTACGGCCTTTGATATGGCTACACGCATGGGCGCGAGGGCCCTCTTCCTCGGCGACGTCACCGGTTCCCTCGAAGCCGGCAAACGCGCCGACATCATCCTCATCGACCTGGAATCCGTGCACAATTCCCCCCACTTCGCCCGCAACCCGGACATGGTCTATTCCCGCCTCGTCTATTCCGCCAAGGCGACCGACGTGACCGACGTGATGATCAACGGGAAATGGGCAATGCGAGAACGTCAGTTGTGCACCATCGACGTCGAGCCGCTGCTCGAAGAGGCGGCGGATTATGCGGCGCGAATCGATTCCTTCCTCATCGAACGCGAGGGCTCGGTGCTCTCCAAGCTGATCGCCATCGGCGGCGCCGAGCAGGAAGAGAGCTACGAAGTGCAGATCAAAGTGCGCATCTCCGATTCGGCGCCGGTAATCGAAAAACTGAACAGCGGCGAGTTCGACATCGTACGCACGGCGCATTACCTCGAATACGACACGTATTTCACCTTCGATCCTCCGGAAGCCAACCGGCTGCGCTATCGCGAGGATGAATTCGTCGGTGAAGACGGCGACGTCTTCAACGTACGTTATCGCTTGACTCTCACCGGGCCGGCCGCGGAAGGGGAATACCACGATGCCATCTTCCTCTCCCGCTCGCGTTTCATCGCGCCCGCGATCCACAGTCTGCGTTTCTATCAGGAGTACTTCAATCCGGCTTCCTCGATCGAAATCAACAAGGACCGCCTGCGCTGGCTGTTGCGCTACGACGGGGTCGAACTCTTCGTCAACATCGACCGCATCACCAAACCCAGGTTGGAGTGCTGCTTTCTGGAAATCAAGAGCCGCACGTGGTCCCGCCGCGATGCGCAGGAAAAAGCGGATGAAATTTCACGCTTGCTGCAGGCGTTGGGTGCCGGAGATGCCGAAACCGTACGGATGGAATACCCCGACGTGATAGCCGACGATGTTGATTAGCCCACAGGCGGAGCCGGCGAACGACTTTTAGGTCCCGGTTTTCGATTCAGGCGCGTCGTCATCCGAATCCAGGAAACGCTGCCGCCACTCATACAATCGATTTAGCGCTTCTAGCGGCGGCAGACTGTCGACATCGATCTTCTTCAATTCTTCCAAAATGGGGTTTTTCTGCGGGAACATACTCAACTGCTGCGCGGGAATCCTTTTCGCATCGTTCATGGCGTTCGAATTCATCTCGAAATTGAGCAGGATTTCCTGTGCCCGGTGGATGACGGCGCGCGGCATGCCGGCCAGTTCGGCGACGTGGATGCCGTAGGATTTATCCGCGCCGCCGGGTACGATCGTGTGCAGGAACACGACCTCGCCGCCCTCTTCCGAAACCGCAACGTTGTAGTTGCGCACGCCGGGCAGCACTTCGGAGAGCTGTGTCAGTTCATGGTAATGTGTGGCAAACAGGGTACGGGCGCGCAGGCGAGGATGGTTGTGTACGAATTCCACCACCGCCCAGGCGATCGACACGCCGTCGTAGGTGCTCGTACCGCGCCCGATCTCGTCCAGAACCAGCAGGCTGCGGTTCGTGGCGTGATTCAGGATGTTGGCCGTCTCTACCATCTCCACCATGAACGTCGACTGGCCGGCGTGGATTTCGTCCTGGGCACCGATGCGGGTGAAAATGCGGTCTGTGATTCCCAGGCGCGCCGACCTCGCCGGCACGAAACTGCCCATCTGCGCCAGGAGCACGATCAAGGCTACCTGGCGTAAATAGGTCGATTTCCCCGACATGTTCGGTCCGGTAATGATACGGATGCGTTCCCCTTCCTCGAAGACCGTGTCGTTGGGGACGAAACGTTGGGATTGGAGGAACTGTTCCACGACCGGATGACGCGCGTCGTAGATTTCGAGACTTTCGTCCTTCGCCAATTCCGGACGCACGTAGCCGTCGTTGGCTGCGACTTCGGCCAGCCCGGCGACGACGTCCAGACGAGCCAGCGTGCGAGCCGTTGCGAGCAAGCGCTGCGCCTGCCCGCCGATTTCGCGGCAGACCTCGCGGAACAACTGCGTTTCCAGCTCGCGTATCTGCTCCTCCGCGTTGAGCACCCGCGCCTCGTAATCCTTCATCTCCGGCGTGATGAAACGCTCGGCGTTGACCAGGGTCTGCTTGCGGATGTATTCCTCCGGGACGTTCTCGCTATGCGTGCGCGTGACCTCGATGTAGTAGCCGAACACCTTGTTATAGCCGACTTTCAAGCTCTTGATCCCCGTCCGCTTCCGTTCGACCGCTTCCAGAGATCCGATCCACTCCCGCGCTTCACGGGAACCGTTGACGACGTTATCCAACTCCTCGGAGTAGCCGCCGCGTATTGCGCCGATGTGCGCCAGCGTAGACGGCGGGTCATCTGCGATGGAGTGCTGCAGCAAATCCCGCACGTCGTCACAGGGGTCCAACCGCTCGGAAACCGCCGCGAAGGCCCCATCCGCATGGTCCTGCATCAACTCGATCAACGCCGGTATCCGTCCCAGCAGCTCACGCAAACTGGTCAAGTCGTTCGGACCGGCTACCCCGATGGATATGCGGTTCGTCAGCCGTTCGAGATCGCCGATCTTCTTCAGCGCCTGGCGCACCTCGGCCCGCCACAGACCGTCGTCGAAGAAGGCTTCCACCTGATCCAGCCGCCGCTGGATGCGCTTGATGTCGAGCAGCGGATTTCCCATCCAATGCCGAATCAGACGCTTTCCCATCGGCGTGAGAGTCCGATCCACGACGCCGAGCAGCGAACCATGGACCTTGCCCGTACGCAGGGTTTCGGTCAATTCCAGATTGCGTCGTGTGGCGGCGTCCAGGACCATCGAATCGCTGAGTGAGTAGGTCGACAGGCCGGTCATCAACTTGCTCGCTTCGCCCTGGGTGGATTGCAAGTATTCGAGAATGGCGGCCGCAGCCCGGATCGCCAGTGGTTTTTTCCCCAGGCCGAAACCGTCCAGCGTCGCCGCGTTGAAATGATCCTTCAAGTTTTCCTCGGCGCGATCCAATTCGAAGCGCCAATCCGGAAGCTTCGTGCTGTGCCCCGGCCATTCCTCCTCCAGGTCCAACGACTCGGGCAGGATCACTTCCGCAGGCCGCAGGCGGATCAGCTCCTGCCGGATCACGGGCCGCGCCGCCGCTGTTTCCACCTGTGTGGCGGCGAATTCGCTCGTGCTCACGTCGGCGTAGGCGATGCCGACGCCATCGTCCTCCACGACCACGGCGAGTAGATAATTGTTGGCGTCGCCCGGCAGCAGTTCCGCTTCGACGACCGTTCCCGGGGTGATCACGCGTACGACCTCGCGCGGGAACAAGCCCTCCACAGGTCCATCTCCGACCTGTTCGCAAATGGCGACGTGATAGCCCTTCTCGATCAAGCGGGCAAGGTAATTCTCGGCGGCGTGATGGGGGATTCCGGCCATGGGCACGCGCGTGCCTTTGGCCACGTTGCGCGAGGTAAGCACGATGTCCAATTCCCTGGAAGTGATCTCGGCGTCTTCGTCGAAGGTCTCGTAGAAATCCCCCAGGCGGAAGAAGAGAATCGCGTCGGGATACTGCTTCTTGATCTCGAGATACTGTTTGCGTACCGGTGTGGCCTTGACGTTCATGACAGTTGCATTCTAAGCGCAGGCCGTTCAAACTTCAAGCCTCTATGTGTTATACTCGCCGCATGGCTCACATCGTGGCGGTCGACCTCGGCGGCACACACATTCGAGCGGCGTACTTCCCGAAGTTCGAAGCGACTCCCGCTACGCTGACGAAAGTCGAAACGCTGGCTTCAGAAGGACCGGATGCGGTCATCGAGCGCATTACGCAAGCCATCGAATCTCAAATTCCGGACGGCGTGGAAATCCGCGATCTACGCATCGGCATCGGCGCGCCGGGCCCATTGGATCCGGCGACGGGCGTCGTCCTCGAAGCGCCGAACCTCCCGGGCTGGGTCGATTTTCACTTCGTCGACCGGATGCGAGCGCACTTCGACTGTCCCATCGCCCTGGGCAACGACGCCAACATGGCCGCGCTCGGGGAGTGGCGTTTCGGCTCCGGGATCGGGACGCAGCATCTCGTTTATCTGATAATAGGAACGGGCATCGGCGGCGGCATCATCAACGCAGGGCAGTTGATTACCGGAGCCCGCGGACTGGCGGGAGAGGTGGGGCACGTCAGCATCACCTCCGACGGACCGCCGTGCGGCTGCGGCCAGTCCGGCCATGTGGAAGCTCTCGCCGCAGGCCCGGCCATCGCCCGGCGTGCGATGGCTAAACTGGCGGAAGGCCAACCGTCATCGCTGCGTAATAAATTCGAAACCGAAGGCTCGATCCGCACCGAAGACATCGGCCGCGCCGCCGGTGAAGGCGACTCGCTCGCCCTCGAAACACTCGTGGAAACCGGCGACATCCTGGGCAACCACCTGGCCAATCTGGCGCACATTTTCAACCCCGAGATTTTCGTCCTCGGGGGAGGCGTTTCGCAGATCGGAGAGCCCTTGTTCGAGCCCATCCGAGCCGCGTTTCGCAAGTACGTTATGCACCCGGCATACCTGGAAGGTCTGCGCATCGTCCCTGCGGCCTTGGGTGACGATGGCGGACTCGTAGGTGCAATGATTCTCGCCCACCCAAGATAACCATGAGACAAACCATATTCAAGCCACTCATCGTCCTCTTCTGCGCGCTGATCGTAGGCGCCTGCTCCGGCTCTAGCGACCCGAATTCCATCGTCTACGGCCTCACGCTCGCGCCGTCCGGAATCGATCCGCACCTGAACGCCTCGGCCGAACTCGGCATCCCGCTCAGTTCGGTTTACGACATGCTGATCTTTCAAGATCCCGCCAGCGGGGAGTTCGTCCCCGGCCTCGCCGAACGCTGGTCGATCAGCGACGACGGCCTCACCTACACCTTTTATCTGCGTGACGACGTCACCTTCCACGACGGCACACCGTTCAACGCCGACGCCGTCGTGGCCAACATCGAATACACCACCGATCCCGACAATCATTCGTTCAAGGCCGCCCTCATGCTGGGTCCATTGGAAAGTGTGGAAAAGCTCGACGAGTACAGCGTCGTGTTCCGTCTCGAAGAGCCCTACGCGCCGTTGCTCGACGCACTTTCGCAGGTCTATTTGGGGATGGCCTCTCCAATCGCCCTCGAAACCTGGGGGTCGAGCGATTATCAATTCCACCAGGTCGGCAGCGGGCCGTACCGATTCGTCGAGTACGTACCCAACGATCACCTGACCATCGCCCGCTACGACGATTACGATTGGGCGCCTTCGATTTACGATCAAGACCGGGCGTCGATCGACACGATCGTCTTTCGTTTTTACGAAGATCCCGCCACGCGCGCCCTTGCGCTCGAAAGCGGCGAGGTCGATGTGATCGGCGAGGTGCCCCACCTGGATGCCGCCAGGCTGGATGCCAGCGAAGATTTCGATCTACATCCCGTCGCCGTTCCCGGACAGCCACTTCAATTTTTTTTCAACACCCGGATTTCGCCGACCGACGACGTGCGCGTTCGGGAAGCGCTCATCGCCGCAGTCGATCGCCCCGCCATCGTTTCGACTGTTTTCGGGGCGTACTCTCCGGTCGCCAACGCCCCGCTGACCGCCGTGACGAAAGGGTACACACCCAATGCGCCTTTCCCGGACTACGATCCGGAACGCGCCGCGGACCTTTTGGA
>DAOUEE010000034.1:0-6449 GCA_034430695.1 Anaerolineales bacterium
ATCCCTATGTCCGCATCGAGGCGGCAAGAGCGTTGGCGCGAATTCACGATCCCCAGGCGATACCCGCTCTTTTCACCGTTTTGGATGATCCCTCCCCGCTGGTCACGTATTGGGCCGAAGAAGGCTTGAGAAACGTTGGCGTGGAGATGCTTTTCTTCAAAACCTAACTTGAAAATGCCCAGATCACCCAGGTGACGACCATCCCCAGACCGAGCATTAATTTAACGATCAGCGAAGCCCCACAACCCAAGCCGGCGCCAATCACGGCCTGCGAGGCGCTTTCGACGTCCCTCTTACGGATGTATTCCACGACGTAAATTCCGAGCAGCAGTGCGACGACGGCGCCGATGGGTCCGGTCAGAAAAAAGGCCACGACGGCCAACACGGCACCCAGCAAAATCGAACTACCCGATGCGCCGCCCTTCTTGGCGCCGATGCCGCTGACCCAAAATTCGGTAGCGAGACCCACCAACCCCAAGACGGATATCACTGCGAAGTAAATCGCGCCATGCGGGCCCCAGTCGATAATCAACCCATACCCCAACGCAGCAGCCCAGATCAGAATCAGATCCGGAATGACCGGAAAGACGATCCCGATCAGGCCCATCAACATCAACACCACACATCCGATAATGAGTAAGCCGTCAACCATGATGTTCGCCGCTTTCTATGCACTCGACGCCGCCCATCCAGGGGCGAAGCACCTCCGGCACAACGACGCTTCCATCTGCCTGCTGGTAATTTTCCAGAATGGCGATCAGCGTTCTCGGCAGCGCCAATCCCGAACCGTTCAACGTGTGAACGAATTCGGGCTTTGCGTCAGGTGCGGGACGATAACGGATCTTCGTCCGCCGAGCCTGGAACGCTTCGCAATTCGAGCACGAACTGGCCTCGAGCCATTCCCCACAGCCCGGCGCCCAGATTTCGATGTCGTATTTCTTCGCCGCCGTAAAGCCCAGATCACCGGTCACCATCTCAACCACGCGATGGGGGATTTCGAGCGCACGACAAATGTCCTCCGCATCCTTGACCAGAACCTCGAGCTCCGCATAGGAATTCTCTGGTTTGCAAAATTTGTACATCTCCACCTTATCGAACTGATGGCCGCGCTTGATTCCCCGCACGTCTCGCCCTGCCGAGAACTTCTCGCGGCGAAAACAGGCCGAATATGCCACGTATTTTTTCGGCAGCTCTTCCGACGTTAGAATCTCATCGCGGTGCAGATTCGTCACAGGGATCTCCGCCGTCCCGATCATCCACAGGTCATCCTCGACATCGTGATAGATGTTTTCCCTGAACTTCGGCAGCTGGCCTGCTCCCCACATACATTCCTCGCGTACCAGATAAGGCGGATAGACCTCGGTATAGCCGTGCCGTTCGACGTGATAGCTGACCATCCACTGAATCAACGCATGCTGCAAGCGAGCGCCAAGTCCAAAAAGGACGTAAAAACGACTCCCGGACAGCTTTACGCCGCGCTCGAAGTCGATAATGCCCAATCTTGGCCCCAATTCCCAATGCGGCACCGGTTCGAAACCGAAATCTACTTCGCCTTTAGGTTCGCCCTCCTGGCGTACGACGATGTTTTCACTCTCGTCTTTTCCCACCGGCACACTTTCGTGAGGCAGGTTGGGAACCTGATACATGGCCGCTTCCAGGTCTTGTTCGGTGACACGCAGGCGTTCTTCGAGTCCGGAAATTTGATCGTTCACCGCGCGCATTTCTTCAATCAGCGTCTGGCGTTCTTTTTGGTCCTTCATCTTGCCGATCTGCGTTGAGGTTTCATTCCGATTTTGCCGCAGCGCTTCAACTTCTTGCAGAATCTCGCGGCGTTCACTATCGAGAGACAGAATCTCGTCGATCGGCGCATCGGCCTGCAATTTCTGCAGCGCCGCCTTCACCTCGTCAGGATGTTCGCGGATGAAGTGGATATCAAGCATGCCCGCCTCCTCATACACAGAATACGCCCCCTCCTCCGCAGGACGAGGGGGCGCTCGTGGTACCACCTGCATTCACCGCCGCAGCGGCCTCGAAAAGCTGTAACGGGCGAACCCGGCTCCTTTACGACAGTTGCCTGTCCCTCCAGGAGCGACGGTTCCCGGTCAGGGAACGGCGGAGGGGATTCACCGCACCGCGCCATCGCCTTCCACCCGGCGGCGACTCTCTGTTGGGGCTGCTGCGGTTACTGTTCTCCGCGCACGTCAATTTACGACGAGTGATCTTTCGACCGATTATACAATCCCAACTATTAAAGTCAAGAAATCGCGCTTCGACATTTCATATCCACCGGGATACGGCTTCCCACACATGATTTCATCGTATTGAATCGCCCTCCGATAGAATTGACATTCTGGCAATCTACATTTATCCTCTCGAAGTGGACGATTGAACGATCGGTTCTCGTATGAGTGTATCCTCTTTGGGATCCACGGAAACGACTTCCGCAACGCCGCAGCGAACGAAAAGAACGACAAACCCTGGGCGATTTACGCCTTGCAAGGGACATCCTCGCCAGGAAAGGACACCGGAATGGACATCTTCCAGAAGTGCCGTGAGTATACGATTGCGCGACAAATGCAAGCCGAAGGACTCTATCCATACTTCCTGCCGCTAGAAGATACGGAAGGCACAGAGGTCATCATCGATGGCCGCAAAATCCTGATGATCGGCTCCAACAATTACCTCGGCTTGACCACCGACCCGCGTGTACGCAAAGCGGCCACGGATGCAGTCGAACGCTACGGCACCAGCTGCACGGGATCGCGTTTTCTCAACGGAACGCTGGCCCTGCACAAGGAATGCGAGCAGCGGCTGGCGGATTTCGTGGGCAAAGAAGCCGCCCTCGTGTTCAGCACCGGCTACCAGACCAACGTCGGTACCATCTCGTGCCTGATCGGCAGGGGCGACGTCGTCGTGACTGACAAGGACGATCACGCCAGCATCGTCGATGGCTGCATGATGTCGCTCGGCGACATGCGGCGCTTCAATCACAACGACCTCGATCATCTCGAACGTGTCTTGAGCAAGATCGATGATAAAGCGGGGCGCATGGTCGTCGTCGACGGCGTGTACAGCATGGGCGGAGACCTGGCTCCCCTATCGGATATGATTCCCATCTGCCAGAAATACGGCGCTCGCCTGATGGTCGACGATGCGCACAGCGTCGGGGTCATGGGCGGGGGTCGAGGCACTTCTGCCCATTTCGGCGTTACGGATCAAGTCGACTTGATCATGGGCACGTTCAGTAAGTCATTCGCCTCACTCGGCGGCTTTATCGCCGGCGATGAAAGCACCATTCATTACATCCAGCACAATTCGCGCGCCCTGATCTTCAGCGCCTCGATGCCCGCATCCAACGTTGCAGCGGTCTTGGCCGCTTTGGACATCATGGAGACCGAACCCGAGCACAACGAACGCCTTTGGGCAGTAACGGAACGCATGCGCTCCGGTTTGCACGCGATGGGCTACAACACGGAACCCAGTGTGACCCCGATCATCCCCATTCACATCGGCGAGATGTCCGACACGTTCATGGCCTGGAAGATGTGCTTCGAAGCCGGTCTCTACACCAACGCCGTTATCTCTCCAGCCGTTCCACCGGATCAATGTATGCTGCGTACGAGCTACATGGCCACCCACACCGACGAGCAGATCGACCGGGCACTCAACATTCTGGGCGAAGTCGGCCACGAGCTGGGTCTGATTGACTGAACGGGTCCTCGTCACCGGGGCGACGGGATTCATCGGGTCGTCCGTTTGCCGCGCTTTGATTTCCCACGGACACGAAGTCCGTGCGCTGCACCGTCAGACATCCTCGCTGCAAGCGCTTCAGGGCATTCCCGTCGAATTTCACGTCGGAGACATTTTACAACCCGACACGCTGCAGCAGCCGCTTCGCGACGTGGATCTCGTTTTTCACGCCGCCGCACAATCCGCTTACTGGCGCCACCCCGAACTCGTGCGGCAAACCGCCGTGGCGGGCACGGGAAACGTCTTGAGAGTCGCTGCCGACGCCGGCGTAAAGCGTGTGGTGCTCACCAGCTCCGTTGCCGCCATGGGGGTTCCGCGGCACAACGAATACCTCACGGAAGAACACACCTACAATCTGCCCCCGAAACGATTTCCCTACGGCTACGCCAAGTGGGAATCCGAGCTGGAAGCGCTCAAGTACGTCGACAGAGGCATCGAGGTCGTGATCGTCAACCCCAGCGTGGTCATCGGACCGGGCGACCTCAACCAGATCAGTGGGGCGATGGTCACGGAAGCCGCGCGCGGATGGGGTTTCTTCTGGATGGACGGTGGGATCAACGTGGTACACATCGACGACGTCGTCGCCGGGCATCTCGCCGCGGCGCGCCGCGGCCGCTCCGGCGAACGCTACATCCTCGGCGGCGAGAACCTGTCGCATTATCAAGTATTCAGCACGCTGACGGAAATCGCCGGGCGTCGAGCGCCTTGGCTAAAGATCCCGACGCGAGGGATTGGACTCGCCGCCTGGCTGTGCGACGTGCTGGGGAAATGGCTTCCCCTGCCCTTCAACGGCGCACAACTGCGCATGACGCGTGAATACCTCTACTGTGACACGTCGAAGTCGAAACGGGAGCTAAGCGTACCTGACCCCAAACCATTCCGTCAGGCCGCACAAGAAGCCTACGATTGGTATCGCGAACATGGTTACCTGTAGCGAATGATCGAAACCAGAGGGGAAAAAACGGATGCCTGCGAAACACATCGAAAAATTTACCGTACGCTTCTATGAATGCGACGCTTACGGACATTTGAACAACGCCAATTATCTGCGCTTCATGCAGGAAGCCGCCTTCCAGGCATCCGCAGCCGTCGGACTCGACTACGCCACCTATCGCAAGATGGGAAAGCTGTGGCTCATCCGCGAGAGCGAGATCGAGTACCTCCGTCCGATCCGAGCTGACGACGAAATCGAGGTGCACACCTGGGTCATCGATGTTCGGCGCGTTATCTCACGCCGAACGTATCACTTTATTGACCCCCAAAGCGAGGAAATCCTTGCCAGGGGTTACAGCGATTGGGTCTTCATCGAGCGCGACAGTCTCAGACCGACCACCATTCCGGCCGAAGTAGCAAAGGCTTACATCCCCGAAGGGGGAAAAGGGGAGAACGTCACACGCCAGCCGTTTCCCACACCACCACCGCCGCCGGCGGGCGCGTTCTCGATCAAGCGCTGGATCGACTGGCGCGACCTGGACGGCATGCGCCATCTGACCAACGCGGCCTATCTTTCCTACGCCGAGGATTGCGCCATGCGCCTGGCGGCGTCCTTCGGCTGGCCTTTTTCCCGCTGGCAAGAGGAAGGCATCGCCTTCGTAGCGCGCAAGAACCGCATCAAATATCACCAGGCGGCTCGATTCGACGACGAATTGGAGATCGAGACCTGGCTCTACGATCTGCGCGCTGCGTCGGCTACACGTTATTACGCGTTCTCCCGCGCACAAGACGGCGCACTCCTGGCACAGCTCCAGACCTACTGGGTACTCATCGATTTCAACACGGGGAAACCGACGCGTTTCCCGGCGCACTTCCACGAAGTCCTCCGCCCCAACATCGCCGAATAAAGCAGCAAACGAATGCTGCCTCCCTCCGACGCGTCACAAATTTCATACGAGCATCGTTTCAGAGGATGAAGCCGTAGACGTTCACATTTGCGTTCGTGAACAGGGAGGCAATCATGTCGATGCACGATGTTCAGGCGATCATCATCCGCGCCGTGACGGACAACGACTACCGGGAGTTATTCTTCAACGATCGATCACGTGCGCTGGAAGGATATAACCTTGCTTCGATCGAAACCATGTGGCTGCAGCGGCTCGCACGAAAGGAGTTCGATGCGTTTGCCCCAGAAGTTCGCAGCAGCCTCAAGCAAGGCGGCGGCATAACGTCGAGTCCTCAACGTATATGAGTCCGAAAATAAAACTCCCCGCGTAGGAGTACGCGGGGAGTCGAGAAAGGCAATCGCGACGATCCCTATAAGTCGAGACTCGCCATTTGTTCAAAGAACTTCCAACGAGCGATCACATCTTCCCGCAAGGATTGCAGGAGCATCTCGGCCCGATCCGGATCCGCAGCCCGCAAGGAGCGGAACCGGTTTTGTTTGTAGGCGAACTCCGAGATGTCCTCCTTCGGCGGCTTGGAGTCGAGCTGCAGCGGGTTTTTACCTTCTTCCGAGAGCATCGGGTTGAAACGGAAGAGCGGCCAGAATCCACTCGCTTCAGCATCCTTATGCAAGTCGGTCGCAGTGGTCATGTTGATACCGTGCGCGATGCAGTGACTGTACGCAATGATCAAGGAAGGTCCGTCGTAGGCCTCAGCCTCCTGGAAGGCTTTGATGAGCTGAGTCATGTTCGCCCCGTAAGCTACCTGAGCCACGTAGATGTTCCCATAACTCATGGCGATGGAACCAAGATCCTTCTTGG
>DAOUEE010000035.1:0-22919 GCA_034430695.1 Anaerolineales bacterium
TCCCGGTGACCATTCATGCCATCGCGGGCAGCGAAGACATCATCGACGCTATGGATCTGCGCGGCTTCGGCGTCGGTCCACGCACGTGGCTGGTGGAGCTCAAATATCGCAAACGGGACTACGCGTTAATGGCTTTCGGGATTTTGATCTTCCTGGTGTCTATCTTGGCTTCCCTGTGGGGTTTCGGTCAGTTCTGGGTCCCGGAAGCGCTGATCCAGGCCTGGACTTAATCCCCGCTTTCCAACAACACCTCAGGTAAATCCGCAGTCGAATCGAGGACGAGATCTGCGCCGGCGCGCAGCAATTCGTCGCGCTCCCCGAAGCCGCAAAGCACACCTACGGTTTGTGTGCCTGCAGCGCAGCCGGCCCGAATATCGACGGGCGTATCACCCACCATGAGGCAGTCTTGTGGGGCCAGGCCGAGTCGATCGGCGGCCCACAGCACGGGGGCGGGATGGGGCTTGGATCGCCGGCACGTGCCCGCCGTGGCGACGCATTGAAAGAAAGTTTGAATTTGAAGCGCATCCTGCAACGCATCGGCGCCGTACTTCTCGCGCGCGGTGACCAGGGCGAGGAGATATTGAGCTGCCAGACGAACCAGCGCCTCGGCGACTCCGGGGATCAGCCGGGCATCTCTTATTTTCGTTTCCCCGCGCAGGTGATGCAGACCGTTCGAAAACGGACGTATCCATTCATCCAGAGAATATCTGTCGAGGAAACCGAGGATGGCGTTGAGGGGAGATTCTGCGGCCATGACCAGGCGGCGGGCAGATGCACGCTCGTTGTGGTTCTTGCGCAGCGAGAGTAAAGGCCGCAGCAGCGCGGCAAGCCGTTGAACGACGGCATCGTCGCTGTCGGCGATGGTTCCGTCGAGATCGAAGATGATGGCGCGCACGCGCTCCGGGTCGAGCACCTGGCTTCTATTTTTGTGCCGCGGGCAAGCTGACTGCTTCGCGCACCGCGTCGGCCGTATCGCTGTCCGGGGCTATGATCCACAGGACCTGATTGGAATTGCGCTCGAAGTAAACGTAGAGATCGGATGTCTCCCAGGTCGATGTAAAATTCGATGTGCTCGAACGCTCACCGAAGCGAGCTTCTGCATAGGTGACGAAAGCGGCGCTGAACTCCTGCACGTCTTTTATCGTGTCCCACTGTGCGACGAGAAGGAGAACATCTTCTCCGCTTGAGTCGTTGTGATAGACGCGGTATACATCCCCGCCCCATCCTGCGGCGGCCGATGCCGCCTCGGCCTTGGGAATATACTCGTTGAGCACCAGTTGGGTATACCATTCCCCGAGCGTGTCATCATCGACCAAACGCCATCCGCCGCCCAGGACGTCGAGTGCGTCGGGGACGACGAGTTTAATCGGATCATCGTTGGGATAACGCTCTGGGTGCAGAATCTGTTCGGTGGAGCTGGGAGGGTTCTGGTAGACAGCGTCGACGGCTGCCCAACTGCCGCCGCCGTTCCGGAAGATGGTCTGGACGAAGTTCTCCCCGGCCTGGTAGGGAAAGAGGAAATCCTGGCGCAGGAAGCGAGGTGCGGAGTCGTACACCGGCGTATCCAGGTTGTTGATGTAGTCCATCGCTTCTAGCAGATCCTCTTGCGTGGCGTACGTTCCCATCCATTGTTCCTGGAGCAACGTGGCGTCGCCTTCAATCAGGGCCTGGATGCCGGCGCAGCGCTCGCTGTCGAGGTCGCAGAGTTCGTCGTCGTATCCGAGGCCCTCTTCCAGATCGTAGTTTTGGTCCTGCAGGGCGTGATCGAATTCGTGGGCGTAGGTAATGCGCTCCATGGCGCCAAAACCGGAGCCGCAGATGACCGCCATCTCTTTCGTGGTATCGTCGTAAAAGCCTGCGATCTGTTCCGTGAGCAAGTCGGCGTAGAAATTCCACATGTCGAAATCCTCAGGCAGCAGACCGAAGAGGGACAAGACCAGAACGTCGTCATCTGCTTCCGCTTCGCTGTAATCTGCCAGGAATTCATCGACCACGCGTTGGCGCAGTTGATCCTGGGTGAGCAGGATACGTGCGACGGTGGTGGTTGCCTGCAGTCCGCGCAGGGTGATCACTTGACTCTCGATGCTGTCCATTTCGGCGCGCGTTTCGGCGTCCATCGGCGGACAGGATTCCACAGCGACATCTTCGCTCGGCTCTTGTTCTTCAACGGGAGCCGTTGTCGGCTCGACGGGGGTGGGTTCTTGGGTTGGCGTGGAAGTCGGGCGCTCTTCAGACGCAGTGCAACCGCCGGCGAGCACGGGCGCGATCAGCAAGCACAGCACAGCAACCTTGTATTTCATGTCCATGCAAATCTCCTTGAATACAGACAGGATTCTATCATCGCTTCTCTGTATACTGAAAGCGCGGATTCGCACAGCAGTGCGCGGCGCTGCACCTTCCCCAATTGCCGGCTTGTCCGGTAATATAGCCGGAGATCTCGCCCAGACGAATAGCGGTAGAAAAGGAGGATGAATGCAGCAAGTTGAGCGGGCAAGAAATCGCACGACATCCGAAACCCTCGTTCCGGTTCTCGTCGTCGCATTCCTGATTCTTTCACAAATCTGCTGCTCGGAGGCGAGGCCTACGACTGCGCTGGCGCCGGTACTCGCACCGCTGCCGACGCGCACACTGGAATCGGAAATCCCTCGAAACGTCCTAGCGGTGGAGGCGTTCGATGGGAGCGTGGAAGGCTGGCACGGCTGGGCGGAAGGCGAGGCACTTTCGAACGTGACCTGGGATGAAGTGGGCCAACTGCTCTGGTCGATCCAACCGCAGCCCGAGAAATCGACAGCGCTGGCCAGGCGTTGGCCGACCCTGGCCGAAGCGGATGGATTGACGATCCGCCTCGAATCGTTCGATCGGGCCGCTTTTATCATCCTCGGGGTCCAGGAGGCGGACGAGTCAACCTACGGCCTGATTCTGCCCCTCAGCGTGAAGCATCCCGTCGAACAGAGCATTCCGTTCGAGGGGCTGAGTCTATTGGACGGCAGCGTGGACGAGAACGGAAGATTGGATGGCGATCAATTGGAAACGTTGGTGCTGATCGACATCAGCGGGTTCATCGCTGCGCCGACGCCGAATACGATCGCCATCGACGAGATAACCCTCTGGGAAGGTGCAGTACCCCCGTTCGATTTGAGTTGTTCCGCAGTTGTATCCGCCGAGCGCGGCGGCGAGGCCGTGTTCCGCACCGGCGTGGATGCCAACTACGTACCCCAGGCGGAAGCCGCAGGATGGGGGTATTTTGCCGACGACAGGCGCGTGGATCCACTGGAGCTTTTCGCTGCCAACGGCGTAGATGCATTCCGCGTGCGCTTGTGGGTGGGCGACGAAGGGGAATCGGGTTTGGAATACGCCACCGACTTGGCACGGCGTGCCCAAATTGCCGGCTTGCGTCCCTATCTGGTGCTCTTTCTCTCCGACGGTTGGGCCGACGTGAACAAGCAGGCCGTGCCGGAGATCTGGTCCGGCCGCACCCTCGAGCAGCGGGCGCAATTGATCCGGGAGTATTCGACCGAGGCGGTGAGCCGCTTCATGCAGGCGGGAATCGACCTCGATTTTTATGAGATCGGCAACGAGATCGACTACGGCATCAGCGGTGTGTTCGCAGATACGACTCAAACTCGCGACCCGGCTTCCCTGCGGGAGACGGTTTGGCCCGACGAGGCCCACTTGATTCGGGCCGCCATAGCCGGCGTGCAGGAAGCGGACGAGGACGCTCGATTCATGCTGCACATCGCAACCTCCTGGGATCCGGATTTTTCGGCGGCCTTCTATCGGACGATGATCGAGCTGGACGTCGACTATGACTACATCGGCCTGTCGCTTTATCCATCTGCTTTCGGGCTGGCTGCATACGAGCGATATTGTGAAACGTTGGATCGATTGAAGGTGGATGTGGGCAAGCCGGTTATCCTGTCCGAAACGGCCTATCCGGCAGAGCCGCCAACAGGTGGTCCTTTTAAGGATTGGAGCCGCGCACTGCCAGGTTATCCGTTAACGCCTGCCGGTCAGGCGTATTGGCTGGCCGACTTCCTGGCTGGCATGCGCAGGAGAAACGACGTCGCCGGTGTTTATATTTTCGGCCCGGATTTTTGGTTCGGTGGTGATGTATGGAGTCCCTTTGCCTTGTTTGATGGAGAAGGCAGGGCGCGTCCTGCACTGGCTGCGTTTGGAGCGGACGGGTAGAAAAAAGGGTGGTTACTTGAACCGTTCGTCCGCGACGTCGATGTTTTTCGGGGCGGTTTCGAGCCATCCCAGGCGTATGTTGTCACGCCGGTCAAATTCACCCACGTAAGGTTTGATGTCCAGAAGAGGCGTCTGATCGAGCATATCCACACCTTCGACGCTGAGGACGTTGCCATCGATCTTAAGAAGTTTGACGACCGAAAGGCCGATGGGGTTCGGTCGGTTTGGGGCGCGCGTGGCGAACAGCCCGCGTGGCTGCTTATCGAGAAAAGGCGTGACCGTGAGGCGATACGGCCGCGATTTATGCAGGTGATAGATGAGGATGACGTGTGAAAACCCATCCAGGTCGCGAAGCCCCGCGGCGTACTCCGCAAACAGCTCGACGGTCCCCCTGGCGTTCTTCGCGCGGGAGGGCTGGATCGGTGTGCCTTCGATCGTTTTGAAAGGGCTGTGAATGAGGCCGATTGCGTTGTATTCGATGCGCATCTTGGCAAGACTCCTCAACGTGTGGGAATGACGATGTTCTTTTTCTTCTTCCGTATCTGTATTATGACACGATATTGAAACGAATGATCCGGGCGGAAAATCCTCGCTCGAACGATCCCGTCGCCATTTTTATATCTGTCGGTGTATCATACGGTAGATTGCGTTAAAGAAATCCAGGAGACATTTGTCCATGACCAAACGAAAGACGAAAAAAACCGTAAAGAAGAAGACGCGGGGCGTAAAGATAGGTGAGAGCGTGAAACCTGCGGCGCTGCGAGCGGTGTGTGATCCTGCGGCATTGGGATTTAAGACCACGGATGAGCTGCCGCGTCTGGAAGAGGTCATCGGGCAGCCGCGTGCTTTTCGAGCGTTGGAGACGGGGATGGAGTTGAGCGGTCCGGGCTACAACGTCTTTGCTTTGGGACTGCCGGGTTCGGGGAAAACGACGTTGATCCGCGAGCATCTCGAGCGACGAGCAGCGAACGGGCCCGATCCGTATGATTGGTGCTACGTCAATAATTTCGATGATCCGCACCGGCCCATGTTGCTCCGCCTGCCAAGAGGACAAGCGTTGAAGTTGAGAAAGGACGTACACAAACTGATCCTGCGCTGCGAGCAGGAAATCCAACGCATTTTTACGAGTGAGGAATATTCACGCCAGCAGAACCTGCTGGCAGGCGAAGTGGAAGAATTGCAGGAGCAGGAATTCGACCGGCTGACACAGCTTGCGGATAAGAATAATTTCGTCCTGGCGCAGACGCCGTACGGAGTTAAGTTGGTGCCCGGAATAAACGGCGAACCTGCAAAACCGGAAGAGCTCGAAGCGTTGAGCGACGAGCAGAAGCAGAAACTCGAGAAAAAAGAGAGCATGCTTGAAGGAGAAGTCCAAAAAAGCCTGCACCAGATCCAGGCGAAGACGCGTGAACTTCACGAAAAGCTGCAGGAATTGGACGAGCAAACGGCGCTCTTTGCGATCGAGCACCTGGTCGAGGCACTGAAGGAGAAATACTCCAGCCAAGATCCGGTCGTTGAATATCTGAATGCTTTGAAGGACGACATCGTCGCCAACGCCGACCAGTTCCGTGATGGTGAGCAGGAGCCGCCCCGCGCGACGGGGCGTGTGGTGGAAATCGACGTCCGCCAGCGATATGAGGTAAACGTGCTGGTCGACAATTCCGGCTGCAAGGGTGCACCAGTGATCGTTGAAAACCACCCTTCCTATCACAATCTCATGGGGCGCATCGAGCACGAGGTGGTGCTGGGCGCAACGCTGACCAATTTCACCCTGATCCGGCCGGGCGCATTGCATCGAGCGAACGGCGGGTATCTGGTCTTGCCGGCGCGCGAGGTTCTCCTGAACCAGTATGCCTGGGAAGGTCTGCAGCGAGCCTTGCGCGATCAGGCTTTACGCATCGTCGAGTTGGGCACGCAATTGGGTTTGTTAAGCACGGTCACCCTGGAACCGGAACCCATGCCGCTGAACGTCAAGGTCGTGCTCATTGGAACGCCGATGTTGTATTACATGCTGCAGGATCACGATGAGGATTTCACGAAACTGTTCAAAGTGAAGGCCGAATTTGCCACACTCATGGAGCGCACAAAGGAAACCGAGCGCGAGTATGCGCTTTTCGTCAAGGCCGTTATCGATGAGAACGGTCTGCCGCCCTTCGATCGTTCGGCTGTCGCCAGGATCATCGAACACGGGTCGAGGTTGGCCGAGAGCCAGAATAAATTATCCACGCGCTTTGGAATGATCGCCGACCTGATCCGTGAATCGGCCCATTGGGCGCAGAAAGAGGGGGAAAAACTCGTGGACGCTGCGGCCGTCGATCGCGCCATCGACGAGGCGATCTACCGCGACAATCTCATCGAAGAGCGCCTGCAGGAAATGGTGAGGGAAGGATCGCTGCTGATCGATGTGGGCGGAGAGAGTGTGGGGCAGATCAACGCGTTATCCGTATTGGAGGTCGGCGGATATGCTTTTGGCCGCCCGACGCGGATCACCGCAACCGTTTATCCGGGCAAGGATGGCGTCGTCGATATCGAACGCGAGGCCAAGCTGGGTGGTCCCATTCACACCAAGGGCGTATTGATCATCACCGGATTCTTGGGCAGCCGCTATGGGCAGAAACGTGCATTGAGTCTTTCCTCGCGGATTACCTTCGAGCAATCCTACGACGAAGTGGAGGGCGACAGCGCCTCGGCCGCCGAACTGATCGCCATTCTATCTGCGCTGGCGGATGCGCCGTTGCGCCAGGATCGTGCCATTACGGGTTCGGTGAACCAGCATGGGACGATTCAGGTCGTGGGGGGAGTCAATGAGAAGATCGAAGGATTCTTCGCCACCTGTCGGAAAGAGGGACTCAACGGATTGCAGGGCGTGATCGTCCCCGAGGGCAACCTGCAGCACCTGATGCTTAATCAAGACGTGGTGGATGCCGTCGCCGCGGGGAACTTCCACATTTGGCCGATCTCGACGGTCGATGAAGGCTTGCAGTTGTTGACCGGTATGGATCCGGGGGCCGTGCTGGACGACGGTTCTTTTCCGCAGGGATCGATCAACCAACGGATTCTGCAGCAACTCGAGAGGTATGCCGCTTCCGAAGAATTGAACGGCGAGTCCGAGGATGAAGCAGAAAACGGCGATTGATGTGCGTCACCAGCTTCAACTGATGTCAAGATACCGGGCGAAATAGAAAAGCCCCGGCGGATTCCCGCCGGGGCTTTTACGGTACGGAAGCGGTGTCCGGGAAAGTTGGCCCAGATCGAGCCTCGAAGTCAACGGTCGAGATCCCCTTCGAGGATACGGACCAAAGCTTCGAGCTCTTGATGACAGCAGTTGCAGATTTCGAGATGCTGTTTGACCAGGGGCAGCAGCTCGCTGGGATCTTCGCCGCGCGCCACGATTTCGGCATACACATCGAGGTGGTCGAAAGTTTCACCGCAATCGACTTCATCTTCTCGAGTTTTTTCGAGGGCTTCGAGAAGATTTTTTATGTTTGCGATCGAATTCATGTTCCCATACTTTCCGTATTTAAGACAGAGCGAAGCGCATCGTTCTTACCCACCACCGAAGGTTTTGAGAATCTCATCCGGGGTGAGCCCTTCTTCGGCCAGGCGCTGCTTGAGCCGCAACCTGGCGTCGTGCATTAACTTATAAAGCGCGTTGCGGTTGGTATCCATGCGGTGAGCCACCTCTGCTATCGGCATGCCGTGAATTCCAATGGCGATGAGGGCCGTGCGCTGTCGATCGCTGAGTTCCTCGTTAATGATCCGCATGATATGGTCGGCGAGGTCGGATTGTTCGGAGGCAAGTTCAGGTCCTCCCGCTTTGTCTTCCATTAATGCGGGCGTTCCAGACTCGCTCTCGACCAACTTTTGCAGAGAGACGTCTTGCCAGCGTTTGCGGCGTAGTTCGTTCAACGCAATGTGGACTGCGATTTTGTGGACCCAGGTGGTGAACTTGCTGCGGCCCTCGAACGTGTGCAAGCGATCGAGTACGCGCAGGAGCGTGTTTTGCGTCGTCTCTTCGACCAGGGCATCGAAAGCGGGATCGGAGGGAGAAATCCATTTCGAGAGTGCGTAGGGCAATCCGTCGCGTACGACCTGGCGTAAATCTATCAGCGCCGCCTCTTGCGCAGCGCCGGGTGAACTCAAATCGTTGCGCCAGGCTTCATTCGTGCGCGTCGAATGCTTCGCCATGCCTGCGGGTACAATCTCTCCGTTTTTTTTACTTGGCGGACCATCGTTCAAAGCAGAGTATACCCCAGGTCGTGTCGGGGAACACTCGCGTGGCGGACCCTTGGATTGCTTGAAAGCGGGTAATTTCATTCGGCAAACCTTCATATCTTCCCAACATACGTTTCACACGTTCTTCACAGGATATTTCTACAATCCAGTTATCGTTTGTATTCAAAGGAGTAATCGTATGGTCCGATGCAATAGTATGTCCACTCGTACGCGCATCAATTGGCTGCTCGATTTCGTTGTTTTTCTCGGGGGAATCCTTGCCGTGATCACGGGCATTTACTTCCTTTTCCTTCCCGTGGGCGGTTTTCAGGGCGGGCGCAACCCAACGTACGGTCTGCAGATTATCTTCGAGCGTGGTACCTGGGATGACCTGCACACCTGGGGCGGCGTTTTGATGATTGTTGCCGCGCTGGTCCACTTTGTCTATCACTGGCCATGGGTGCGCATGATGGCCAAGAGAATGCTGAGCGGATTGCGCTCGCGCGAGGCGCGCATGTCGCTCGGGGCCAAGTTCAACTTGGTCGTTGATGCTCTGCTGGCCAGTAGTTTTTTCACTACTGCGGTTTCGGGCGTGTATTTCCTTTTCGCTCCCTTGCGAGCGCTCAGAGGCGGGACGAACCTGGTTTTGGGCTCCGGCGCCGGACTGGGAGACGCCACGTGGGATTTGATCCATACCTGGGCGGGAGTGGTCATGATCGTCACGGCAGTGATTCACTTCGCAATTCACTGGCGCTGGATCGCGAAGGTCACTCGCCGATTCTTCCAATCCCTGAGCCCTCAAGTAGTGCGGGAAAACCTGACGGAAGCAGAGCCGGTGTAACGTTTCGTTGCTGTATTTCGAAAATCTGATGAAACCAATTTGGAGGTTGATGCGATGTTGAAGAAGATTGTGTTGGGATCGTTGTTGTTGGGACTGTGCGGCATTCTGGTGGTTGGTGCGATCCAGCGCACGACAAGCAGGATCGAGCGCGGTGCACGCAGCAATAGTGATGAAGCACAGGGCCGTCAAACAGAAACCGCAGGTATTTCCGGTCAGCGGAATGCCGGAAACCAGGCGGGCCGGAATCAAGCGGCGGAAACAGACGCACAGCCTGGACAGGGAAGTCGAGGCAGCCGCGCGGGCAGTGGAAAAGCTGCCGAGGATACTGAGCCGCAGCAGGTGCTTCAGGTATTCGCAGAAGTCGTCGCTGTGGATGGAGACGCTCTCGCCGTTGAAACGATTGACGGAGACGCGCTCGTCATCGATGGCCGTTCGTGGAGGTTTGCAAACGAAATGGGTTTCCAGGCTCAGACGGGGGACCGCATCGCGATGTCGGGTTTCTACGAGGACGGCGAATGGAAGACGACGGAGATCGAAAATCTATCCAATGGGCTGAGTCTGATCCTTCGCGCCGACAGCGGTCGTCCGATGTGGGCTGGGCAAGGCCAGCAAGGCTTATGACGTAAAATATCGTCCACATACGATCGCCTGTGTGGCTCTCCGAGGGCAAGAACTCACCCTCGGAGAATCTTTTTGGCAGCATTCCCATCGCAGTGACAACGTATCGCTCGAGCCGGGAATGCGTCTTAATGGGTGAAGGATGACAAAGCCCCACTCGGACTGGTTGATCGCAGCGCGTAGCCTGGATGAGGATGCACTGGAAGCGATTTACGATGCATTCAGTGATGAACTCTATCGCTACGCCTATCGACTGATCGGCGACCCGCTTGCGGCGGAGGATCTCGTTGCTGAAACCTTCTATCGTTTTCTGCGCGCGCTTCATGCCGGCGGCGGTCCGCGCGAGCATCTACGCGCTTATCTTTATCGCGTGGCGCACAATCTGGCCGTCGATGTTCATCGTCGAGGACGTGGTGAAGCGCTGGAATCATCCGAGAACCTTGAAGCCCTGCCCTCGGAGGATGATCCCTCCTCGGTAGCGGAAATAAGCATTCAGGCTGAAGAGGCGCGGGCGGCGTTGTGGCGTCTGACGCACGAACAACGTCAGGTGATCGTATTGAAGTTCTTACAAGGCTTGAGCAACCGGGAAATAAGTGCTGTGATCGAAAAACCAGTCGGTGCGGTCAAGGCGCTGCAGCATCGCGGACTCAACGCGCTGCGCCGGGTGTTTGCAATGGAGCGGCCCGACGGGAGACGTGAACATGAAGCGTTCGAGCAGAAACCGAAAAGACGATAAGCATGCGTTCGGCGATGGGAGCGGTGCATCTGCCGGTCCCGATGAAACGAATGCCGTCCTGAAAAGGTTGAGTCCGCTGCAGGACGTTCCCGAGCGGGATCTGTCGGACGTCCAAAGCGGCCGAGCGGCTTTTATGGACAGCGTGCGTTCCATGCCGAAACCCGTATCTCCTGCGTTTCCAGACCGTCGTAAATGGTGGAAGAACATCAGACGAAAGGAGCGTTCGATTATGGTGTCTCTCGTACGAGTTGCTCTGGCTCTGTCCATGGCGTTAGGAACCACAGGCGGTACCGTTGCTGTCGCGCAGGCCAGCGAACCGGGCGAAATACTCTATCCCATCAAAGTCGCCTCCGAAGACGTTCGCCTGGCGCTCACCTCGGATTCCGAGAAAGCTTTTGATCTCCTGCTGGAATTTGCACAAGAGCGTTTGGAGGAGATCGACGCGCTCAGCGAAGAAGGCGAATCCATTCCACCCCAGGTCACGACCCGGCTTCAGGAGCATTTTGAGCAGGCGCTACAATATGCATCGGAATTTGACGATGCGAGCTTGATTCAAGCGATGGAACGATTGAGTGTCATGACGCAGCAGCAGACCCGGGTAATCCGGCAAATGCAATCTCAGGATGCGGGCAATACCGACGAAGCGCTGCAGCAGACCGAGCAGATCGTTTCCCGAGCCCGTCAGGCTGCGGAGGAAGGTCTGGAAGATCCGACCACGTTTCGTTTACGGCACGGAGAAAATCGGTCCGAGGATACTCCCGGGCAGCCGGATTCCCTGCAGCCGGGGGATGGCACGCCGCAGAATCAGCAAGGAGCCGGCGGCCAGCAGGGACCGGGAAATGGATCGGGCCGGAAATAACCAGCTTCGATACAGCTTATTTCACAGTGTTTCATAGCGTTGCAAATTCGGCGCATCAGCCTTCACGATGCGCCGAATTTCTTTTCCCTGGTATCCCCCGGGCAACTATATTTGTGTCTTAGGCTGGGACTGGCCGGGTGGTGATGATGCCCAGCCTCATGGCAGCCGCGGAGACGATCGCTTCCAACATGTCAGCGTAAGACAGACCTGCGATATGGGCCATCTTGGCCAAATGCCCGTCCCAGCACCAGCCGGGGTTCGGGTTAACTTCCAGCAGGTGGGGATTTCCCTCGGAGTCGAGGCGCCAATCGAAGCGCGCATAATCGCGACATTCCAGACGAACGAAGAGTCGGACGCTTGCATCTTCGAGCACGTTGCGTGTGGATTCGGATAATTCGGCCGGAATCGAGCGCAGGTTCCAATAGGGCGAATCGGGCAGCCACTTGGCTTCATACCCGCACAAATGCGGCAGCCCCTCGGGGAGAACAGAATAATCCTCCTCGACGACGGGAAGAATGGTGTACTCTTGGGGTGGATTTCCGATAATCCCGACGCTGAGATCCTTTCCCTGCAGGAATTCTTCCACCAAGACCGGCTGGTCATAGCCGAACCTGCGGCGGATTTGTACCACGGCATCGATCAACTCTTCCGGTGTTTGCGCCACGGAATCCTGAATGATGCCGAAGCTGGAGTCACCAAAGTTGGGTTTGATGATCACGGGGAAGTGCATCGGCAGGTCGATGGAACTGTCGTTCGCGTTCAGCAGCAAACCATCGGGAACCGGGATATTCATCTCCTTGGCGATACCCCGAACCAACGATTTATCGTAACAAAACGCCAGGCATTGCGGACCGCCACCTGTGTAAGGGATCTGCAGCATCTCCAGCAGCGCGGGGACGTGAAGTTCCTTATGCGGGTCGTTCTCGAAACCCTCATCGCAAAGATTGAGCACCAGATCGGTTCGCTGGCGTAAATCGCGCAGGTCGTCGATCAAGGTGTCGTGATTATCGAGGAAGGTGTACTGCCTGTGGTTGTTGGCATCGAGCGCAGATTTGAGCTCGTCGATGGTGTGAAAGTCATCTTCGTCGAAGATCAGATCTGGTTTGATGGTATCTAATTTGCGCGGGTCTCCCATGATAACGAGCAGATCGTGTACGTCGTTGGGAATGCCGGCCGTGAACAGCGCGAGTTTCTTCGGGACGTTGCAGGTGAGTAAAATCCGTTGCGCCATCATGCCCAGATCCTGATTTCGCGTCGAGGACGGGTTGAATCCTTCGAGATGTTCGATATTTGAGAATCCCGCATCCTGGAGCAGGCGCGCGATCGATTCCCGGGAGTAAAGCCTTTCGGCATAGAACTGGTCCGCGATTACTCCCTTCTCCGTGTGGTTGATGATCTCGCGCGTGATCAAACGCTGGCCATCCGAAGAGAGTTCTCGTTCCCGGCAGACGAACAATTTTTTATCTGCCCATTCCCACGAGCGCGGCTCATAATTGCTTCTGAGAAATTCTCCGTCGGCGAGATCGAGCAGCAGGGTTCCCTCCGGTTTGAGAATACGGAAAACGTCTTGCAGCACGAGCAGATCGTCCTGCACGGATTCGAAGTATCCAAAGCTGTTGCCAAGGATCATGACCACGTCAAAGGCGTCGTCGCCGTAAGGCGTCTTACGTGCGTCTCCCTCGCGAATGTGAGCCGTCAAGCCTTCACTGCGGACTTGCTTTTTAGCTTTCTGGACAAGATAGCGGGAGCGATCCAATCCTTCGACCTGGGTGTATCCGCGGCGGTGAAACTCCAACGTGTGGCGACCCTGACCGCAGCACAGATCGAGGATGTGTGTTTCGGGTGTGGGCTGCAGGATTTCCAGCAGTGTATCGACTTCGCCGGCCGTGATACGGTCATCGGCGATCACGTCGGCGTCGGTCTTGATGTAGAGCGAGGTGAAAATACGGCGCCACCAGTCAGTGGGCACGTGAGATTCCAGGTCGCTAACCGGGCCGAGTGCCTTGATTGAAATTGGCCTCCCGTTCGTTGAGCTGCGCTGGGGAGGTTTGTCGTTTTTCTTAGAATTGCTCATCGTTTAAACCTATGCTTCTTCCTTCCGGGTTTGTGACATCATGCCTATGTGGGGCATAAATCCCGAATCGAGTGGGCGCGTCGGTTTACAGACCTATTTTCGGTTCTCACAGCCGCACACCCTGGAAATTCTGAGTTGAATCTTAAGTCGTGGATGTTGAAAAGGTGTGTTGTTGCTATGGAAAACACGTGTAAATTACGCAAGAAGAGCAATTCATTGGATCTTGAGTATTTTGCATCGGAAAATTCCATCCGGCGCCTTATATTCGATTTCATCCCCTTCACGATGATTGAGCAGTGCCTGCCCGAGAGGAGACTCCCAGGAAATTTTTCCGTGACGCGGATCGGCTTCCGTTGAACCCGCAATCGAATACGTTTGCGGGGCCTGGTCCAATTGCTGGATCACGACGAGACTGCCGATTTTAGCGGCGCCCGTCGGTTCTCCGACGGCGACGATACTCGCATGGGCAAGTTTCTTCACGATCTCCTGGATGCGGCCTTCCAGGAAAGCCTGCTCGGTTTTCGCTACTTCATAGGCGGCGTTTTCTTCCAACTCTCCGCCTTCTTCAATCGCCTCGTGGATTCTTCGCGCCACTTCGGAGCGGCGAATGGTACGCAAGTGCTCGAGTTCTTGCTCCAATTTGGCGTGGCCTTCTGGCGTCATGTACAACACTTTTCCGGGTGATGATTTCATCGTTTCTCCTACTTCCGCGGCTTTCGAGCGTTTGCGCTGCAGTATTGGCTGCCGCGTCACATTATCCTTGCTTGACCGGCTTGAAGTATAGGGCCTCGATTGCAGTATACATAGATAGATCAGGATCGTTTCTTCACTTTTTCCAGGCGATTGGGCAGCGATGGATTTGGCCGTATTCTCGCAGACTCGAGTGGTTCCAAAAAAGCCCAATCCAGCACGATTGGGTTCAATTGCATGATCGTCATGGCGGACTGACAGTTCGTGCAGATCACACACTGTCCGAGCGCCGGCTGCGTAGAAAATATGATATCGGCGTCACATTCAGGACAAACCGCTACGATCGACATCTTTCAAATCCATCTCTTTCCAACCATCCTGCTCGTGAAACAAACGGCAGATCTATCGGTTAGGGTATTCTCACACTGCTGCCTTCTTATGCGCTGATGCTCAATCGATGAACCGATTTTCGTGTTCGAGTCGGATGGCAAGATCATCTGCCCGGTTTATTTCTTGGAGGTGTGGGACGAAAGGAAAAGGATGGATTTTCCAAGATGTCACCGCATGCGCTCACCAAGCGAACAGGCGACACGTTGGTTATTTCGAGTTCGTCGTGGCACCACGGGCACGTGACGTGCTTTCCGATAATTGGCATTCCGCTCAAGCGAATGGCATCAGAACATGTTGGGCAATCAGCTTGCATCTTCTTCATCAACAACCTCAAGGTCAAAGCTTAATCAACGGGGATGTAAAGGACATTCAAAAGTTGCATTAAATACATGTGAAATCGGGATTCGTATGCGGCATCTCGCTGAGGGGAAGGGCAAGAAGCGCGATTTAGTTGCGATTTACGCGCGGAAGGAGGGTTTTTCTTTTATGGACCCGACTCGGTTACAGATCCAATCGATGGATGACCTTGTGCGGGTATCTAGAGTGTTTCCGCAATGAAGCGATAGCCAACCCCGGCGATCGTTTCGATGAACTCGTATTCGCCGGTGCTGGGCTCGATTTTTCGCCGCAGGCGACTGATCAACCCGCGCACCAGATCGTGATTTCCTTCTCCGGCATAACCCCATACGCGATCGATGAGAATCTCAGTGGGGACAACTTGCCCGCGGTTGGTCATCAATGTGAACAACAGGCGGAATTCCAATTGCGTGAGGCGCCGGGGTTCCTGGCCGTGTACGCTCACGGTTCGCGAGGAGGTGTCCAGGGTGATGTTCTCCAACTCGAGATTCGGCAGAACGAAACTGGGTACGGAAGCAGAGCGGCGAGAGAGTGCATGGACGTGAGCGGTCAGGATCCGAGGAGAGAGGGGTCGCTGGAGGAGAACATCCACGCTGTTCTCCAGCAACGTACAAGCGGTGTCTTCCGAGAGAGAATCCGTGATCAGCAGAAATGGAACTTGGGTCACCTCTCGAACTTGATCCAGGATTTCGATGGGATCCATATCTTCTTGAAGAGCGAGGATGATGATGTCCGCCGGGTGGTCGGTCCAGTTCTTCAGCACGCGTTGGTAGTCGGAACTGGATGCAACAGCCAATCCTGCTCTTCGAATCAGGAAGGTAAAGATCTCTTTCTCGTCCATATCCGGGGCGATCACGATCGCTTGCATAGCTGCTCCCTCTCAACGATCACGATGTCGTCCACTTTCATTAATTCGTAAGAATACTCTATCCCGGCAAATCTGGAAATGCTGGAAAGCCGCGGAGAAGGGAAAGAAGAAGGGATCCTTTAGCAACTCAAAATCGGGTCGATCCGGCGTGTAGTGAATACCCGGTAAGAGCGTCGTTAATGCAATGCCTCTTCGGCTTTTTCGTCGACGGGTTCGAGCGGCCAGATGCACACGGCTGGCGCCCATTAACCGGTGAAGGCGAGCCATCCCAACAATCCGACGAGGATGGGTGCGAACAGCCCGAGGCTCAAGCGCAGCAGGCTGAATCGCCACCCCAGGAAGGGCAGCTCGAAGGACACGGTCAACAAGGCCAGGGCGGCCCAGGATGTGATCATCGCCAGCGTGGGACCGAGGCCGGCACCATTTTGGTAGAGCGCGGCGATGAGCGGGAAAACGACGTAGGGCCCTCCGGGAAGCAGCATGCCGGCGACGGTCCCGATCAAAACGCCGCGCAGTCCGGAATCGGGGCCAATCCAGGAGCGAACCAGGTCCTGCGGGGCCAGCACTTCGACGTAGCCGACGATGGCAAAGGCAATGAGCAGAAGCAGCAGCGTTCGTTTCAACGTCTGCCAGCCTACATTTACTCCGCGTCGGGCGCTGTCATCGCCGCGGCGGCGAGCGTAGATCCACATCGCCAAAGCGATCCCGAGCATGATCAGCGTCGATTGAATCATTGCAGCGCCTCGCGAATGCTTTCGATTCTCGATCCGAAGAGGGCCTCCGCAGCGACCCCGAATATGGGCGGAAGTAAAAAGGTGGCGGCGTAGCGGATCAACGTGAGACGGGGACCCAACAAAGCGAATTCATAGGGCAGGCGCGTGACCGACCATAAGTTTTTGGCGCTGACGAAAGCGACCAGCACACCCAGCCCGGCGCCGGAATGCAGCAGAGAGCCTGCGATGGGGTAGTACACGTACGGCCCGCCGGGGATCAGTGCACCACCCAGGCATGCCAGTAAAATCCCGCGCCATCCAGATTGCGAACCCAACCAACGCTCGATGACATCGCGCGAGATCAGCACCTGGGTCAATCCGGCGATGAGGAAAGCGGCCAAAAGCAGGGGGGTAACCTGCAGCAGTTCGCTTGCGCCGCCGGACAGCCCATCCACGACCAGGGGAAAGCCGTCCCGTAGCCAGGCGAGACCCGCTAGCGTGATGACCACCGCGATGAGAAACAGTGTCGTCCGATCCGGCCCCCGACGTTTCATGACAAGCTCCATTTTCTGCCGAGCTCGCCATGAGCGCAAGTCCTCCGAACGACTTCTCGCATCCTCGCAGTGGATGTGTTCCACCTACAAGCACTTGCATGCGAGCCAAATGGCCAGTATAATATGGCTGAATGGCATACACGTGTTCTAACGAAAGGAAAGAGCGTCATGGCAACCCAGGCAGCTTCGATGAAGAAGCGCGGCGCGAAGAAGGGTAAAATACCCGCAGCAATTCCCTATGCGAGCAAGTTGGGCGTTAATGCGAACAACACCTTGGAACTGATCGGCGAAATCGAAGAGGGTTTTTCATTTCAGGCATTTGAGGAGTTGCAGGATCAGCTCGAGCTGTCGATTTCAGAGCTCGCTGATTTGCTGCAGATTCCCCGGCGTACGCTTTCAAGGCGCAAGCACGAGGGAAAACTGCCTCCCGACGAATCCGAACGCCTCTTGCGATTCTCGCGCGTGCTGCACACCTCGCTCGAACTTTTCGAGGGGAACCACGAAGGCGCGCTAAAATGGTTGCGGGCGAAGAACCGTGCCCTTGGGGGAGAGACGCCTCTGGATATGGCCCGCACTGAAATTGGTGCGCGTGAGGTCGAGAAACTCATCGGCCGCCTCGAGTACGGCGTGTTTTCGTGAAAGTGCATTCCTGGCGAATCGTCAAAAAGCATTTCCGTGAGGGGGCGTTTAGCGGGGAAGGCGCCCGCTTGTACGGCGGACGTTGGAACAGCCCCGGTCGGCCTGTGGTGTACACCGCAGAACATGCCTCCCTGGCGATGCTGGAAATTCTGGCGCACCTTGAATTCGCGGTGATCATGTCGGATTACGTCCTCATCCGGGCCGAATTCGATGATGCGCTGGATGAATCGATCGAAGTAAAAAATCTACCGCAGGATTGGCGCAGCTATCCCGCCCCGCAAAGCCTGCGCGAGATTGGCGATCGCTGGTTGGAAGAAAAGCGCTCGGCGGTACTTTCCGTTCCCAGCGTGATCGCGCCAATCGAGCGTCTGTACCTCTTCGACCCTCTTCATGCGGACTTCAATAAAATCGACATTGGGGAACCGCAAGCGTTTCTTTTCGACACCCGCTTGCGTAAGGCCTGATTGCACCCCATCTACTTAATTCACCTGGATACCCTGTAGAAATATATCGATGCGAGGTCCGGGATCGCACTCACGCTCGTCGCCGTCCGTATAAAGCAGCCAGGCGGTGAAAGGCGTCATGACGAGATCGTACAATGAGGCTGCCGCAACGCGTGGATCCACGCGGCGAAGTTTTCCACGCTCGATCCCCTGGCGAATGATTCTTCCAAGGATCTGCTTGTATCTTCTCTGGCGGGAGGCGATGCGTTGTTGGCATGAATCACTCAAGGCGGAGAGTATACGCGCCGTGAGAAAAGTCAAATCTCGATTGTCGTTGAGATACGCCCAGAGGTAGTCCAGAATGTGGGCGAGTCTTTCTGCGGCAGGCCGTTTGGAGGAGGAAATTCGTTCCGCTTCTTGAAGGGTACACGCCATCTCCTGCTCCACGAAATACAGCAGGAAAGCTTCTTTGTCTGGGAAGTAGTTGCGTAAAGTGGAACGATCGATATCCAGAATGCGGGTAAGGTCCTTGAAGGAAGTCTCTTGGTATCCCCGGTTGATGAACTGCTGTGTCGCCAAGTGGAAAAACCGCTCACGGAGGCGTTGGTTCATTCTTTCCGAGATAGGAACCCCTTGCTGCATTTCACACCTCCACTCGCTGGAGACGTTTTCGATCGCTCCTTACTTTACACCTCCCCGAGGCACAAGCCTGGGTCTGCCCTGACGCTGGTCTGACGTTTTTATAGACGAAAACAGGCCGAAAATCTGTTTCCAGCTCGCTCGTTTGGTGTTATAAAACGTACACTATGCGGGCCGGGTATCCCTTTGGCTTTTATAATCTGATTACATGTCTCTTCGGATCGATGTTGGTAAATGCTTGAAGTGACCGAGGGAGAGATGCGATGGCTGATGATATTTATAAACAACTAGCGGATTTCCTGGATAAATTGCCGGGCGGTTTTCCCGAAACCGAATCCGGCGTGGAATTACGCATCCTGCGTAGGATGTTTGACGAGGATGAAGCGCACTTGGCGCTCAATCTCACTATGCGCCCGCAGCCGCCCGAGGCCATCGCGGAGAAAATTGGAATGGACGCGGAGCTGTGCGCCGAACGGCTGGAATCGATGGCGAAGAAGGGTTTGCTCTACCGTCACCGCCGCGAGGGAAACCCCCTCTACGCAGCTTCGCAGTTCGTTGTCGGTATGTGGGAGTATCACGTCAACGACCTGGATGTGGACTTTATTCGCGATTTCAACGAATACGTGCCCTATCTGTTCGAGGCAAACGTCTGGGAGAAGGTGCCCCAATTGAGAACGATTCCCGTCGTCGAAAGTGTTTCGGTGACGCGAGAAGTGCTGCCTCACGAACACGCCGCGGAATTGGTCCGCGGGCAGGAAAAGTTGGCCGTGGCGCCATGTATCTGTCGCCGCGAGCATACCATGATGGGCGAGGGATGCGGCCGGCCGCTGGAAACCTGCCTGGTGTTCGGCGGCGGCGCAGATTACTACGTCGAAAACGGGATGGGACGCTACATCACGGTGGACGAAGCGCTGGACATCCTCGACCGGGCCGATGAGGCGGGCTTGGTGCTGCAGCCGAGCAATTCCAAACACATTGTAAATATCTGCTGCTGTTGCGGATGCTGCTGCCAGGTGTTGAAAACGTTGAACAAACAACCCCAGCCGGCGCGCCTGGTCGCCAGCCCGTTTTACGCCGTATCGGATCCCGATTTGTGCATCGGCTGCGGCGACTGCGTCGAACGCTGCCAGATGGGCGCCGTCGAAGTGGTCGATGAAGTCGCGGTGATCGACCTGGACCGCTGTATCGGCTGCGGGTTGTGCGTGACCACCTGTTCATCCGAGAGCATGCGACTGGAACGCAAACCGGAGGAGGAACAGCCTCCGGTTCCCACTACATTTGCAAGGACGTTGCTTCAATTGGCTCGTGAGCGCGGCGTGCTGTAAAGGAACTCACGCCGTGCGGCGTTTCGTGCCCCTCCTGCTGCTTTTTTTCCTGTCTCCGACCATCGGCGAGTTGGTATCCGGCTCTGCACCGCCGCGGGAATTCTTTGCTCCCGGCGCATTGCTGCTGCTGGCTTCGTTGTACGGCAGTGGCGCCATTCTGATTCGCGAATTTGCCGTTCGCTGGGGAAAAGGCTGGCCGACGATCTTCACCCTGGGATGTGCATACGGCATCCTGGAGGAAGGCTTGATGGTCAAGTCTTTTTTCGATCCGAACTGGATGGATCTGGGTTTACTGGGGACGTATAGCCGCTGGGTGGGCGTCAACTGGGTGTGGAGTCTGGATCTAATGATCTATCACAGCGTTGTCAGCATCGCGATTCCCATCTTTCTCGTCGAGCATATCTTCCCGGAGCGCAAGCACGATTCCTGGCTGGGATCGAGGGGACGATTTTTCTTCTTTGCTTTGGTTCTGGCAGTGACGCTTTTAGGATACTTTCAGCTTACGCCGTACCGGCCGCCGGTGCTGCAGTACATGCTTGCCATCTCGTGCATGCTCGGCTTGATTTCGCTGGCGAAACGCATGCCTGCGACGTGGCTGACGAACCACAGCGGCGCCGTAAAAGAGCCGTTCTGGTTCGGTATGGTCGGTTTCGGAGCCTTCGTATGCTATTACTTCCTGTTGTACATCTTCCCGATAACGCGAATTCCGGTTTGGCTCACGATCGGGGCGACGCTGCTCGCCCTGGGTTCCGTTTTCGGGATCGTGCACGCTCTTTCTGGAAACGGAGCGTGGGCTGAAAGGCATCAACTTGCCCTCGTCAGCGGCGTGCTGGCGTTTTTTGCAATTTTGGCGCCGCTGCAGGAGATAGACGAAACCCGCGTCGACGACACCTCCGGCATGATTTGGGTCGGCGTTACCCTGGCCATCTTCCTGTTCTGGGTTTGGCGTCGAGGGGTGCAGGGAGAAAAGACCGGAGATGTCGAAATTGCAGCATAGGACTGACGGATCTTTCAAGGGAGAGTGACTGTGGATTTCTTGGAACTCGCACGCAAGCGCTACAGCGTCCGCGCTTACAGACCGCAAGCGGTCGAAGAACAAAAGCTGGTGCAAGTGCTCGAAGCCGTGCGCCTGGCGCCCACGGCGGCCAACAACCAGCCGATTCGTTTCGTCGTGATCCATACCACGGGCCGGAAGGAGGAGCTGCGCCGCATATACGATCGCGATTGGTTCGTTTCGGCTCCGATCGTCATCTGCGGCTGTGGGGTTCTGGCCGAAGCCTACGTCGGGAAAGGCGGCCGCAATACCGCCGAAGTGGATGTGGCCATCGCCACGGATCATCTGATTCTGGCAGCGACGTCGCTCGGATTGGGCACCTGTTGGATCGGCGCTTTCGATCCGCAAGCGGCGCGGGATGTCCTCGGTTTACCGCAGGGTGTCGAACCGATGATATTCACGACGCTGGGGTACCCTGCGGACACACCTGAACCGAAAGAGCGGAAGGCGCTGGAAGATATCGTGCGGTACGAGACCTGGTGAGCCATGGAACTCCTGCCACAAGATATCGGCATCATTCTTACCTACCAATGCAACAGCGCCTGCAAGCACTGTCTGTATAACTGCGGACCGCGCTGGGAACGAGAGCCGATGTCTGAAGAAACGCTCTCGGCGGCATTGGATGCCGTCGTCAGCTGGCCTCAGCCTCCCCAGGTTCACCTCACCGGCGGCGAACCGTTCCTCCATTTCGACTTACTGCTGCACGGCGTCCGAGAGGCCGCCTCGCGGTGGATCGCCTGTTACGTGGAAACCAGCGCCAGTTGGTGTGTAGATGAAGATGAGACATTCGCTCGTTTTCGGATGCTGCGCGAGGCCGGGCTTCAAGCGGTGCTGATCAGTTGTTCGCCTTTTCACGCCGAAAAGATCCCTCCGGTCCGAACGCTGCGCGCCATTCGGGCGGTCATGGAGGTGTTCGGCGGGCGAGGTTTGATCGTTTACCAGGCGGAATACTTGAACATGATCCAGCGACACGACGTCGATCGTCCCTTGCCGCTTTCGCACTACGAGCAGGAATTCAGCCGGGAAGAGGCGGGACGGATCTTGTGGCAGGGTTACGGCATCATTTCTGGTGGGCGATCGGGATATGCTCTGGGACACCTGGTGCCCAGTTATCCGGTGCAGTCGTTCGAGAATGCACGCTGCGAGAACGAGATTCTCCATGCCCACCATTCGCACTTCGATCTCTACGGCAACTACATCTCAGGGTTTTGCGGTGGATTGTCCATCGGCAGTTGGCGTAATCTCCAGCAGGTGCGCGAGAACTTTCGATCCGGCCGTTATCCTGCATTGATCGGGACACTCATCACAAAGGGTCCGTATGGGCTCTACCAGTACGCCATGGAGGAATTCGGATACGAGCCACTTGCGGATGGATATGCCGGCAAGTGCCACCTCTGTGTGGACGTGCGCCGGTATATGGTCGATCGGGGGGATTTCCCCGAACTACAGCCGAGCGGATTTTACGATCATTTTTAGAATTTGCCATCGATCAACGTTGTCGGTTGCCCTTCGTAAAAAAACACCCAAAGTCATATCGATACGGGCAAACCAATAACATGTACTATACGGACGTCCCATCACCCGAAAAATAACGGCGTCGAAATGCGAAGGCAACATTTACCAATCCGATCATCACCGGCACTTCGATCAGCGGGCCGATGACCGCGGCAAAGGCCACGCCCGACCCGATGCCGAAGACCGCCACGGCCACCGCGA
>DAOUEE010000036.1:0-48107 GCA_034430695.1 Anaerolineales bacterium
GCGCAAGCTCGAAGTACAGCGGGAGCTGTTCTATGTTGCGCTCGTCGACGAGACGCTGGTGGGAACCGCGATGGGCGGGTACGACGGCCACCGCGGCTGGCTGTACTATGTTGCCGTTCACCCGGACTACCGCAGGCAGGGGATCGGTTCTGCGTTGGTCCGGCAAGTGGAATCCGGTCTGGCGGTGATCGGCTGCCCGAAGGTGAACCTTCAGGTGCGCGCGACGAACGCGGCCGTCGTCGATTTTTACCGGACGCTCGGATACGAGAGTGAAGAACGCCTCAGCATGGGAAAGCGTCTGGAATGAAAGTGGAGTCTTCCCTTCCATCCCTGGACACATACCTTGAATTGGTTCGAGCCGAATACGGCCTGGACGGCGAGATCAAGCCGCTCAGCGGTGAAAATGAAAATTATCTCGTCTCGCTGGCGGATGGCCGGCGCTACGTTCTCAAACGAATAACGGAGCGCATCTCCAGTGAGGTGCTCGAAATGGAGCGGCAAATCGTGGCCCGCCTGCAGACCGCGGGCGTGCATCTGGATTTGCCCAAACAGATATCCACCCGATCGGGTGCGGAGGAGGCATCCTACCGGACGCAAGATGGAAGCACACTACGCGCCCGGCTGTTCGAGTTCGTCTCGGGGATGCCCTGGATTGCGGCAGGAGTCCCGGGGGACGACCAACTCCGGAATCTGGGGGCGGTTCTTGCTGAAGTCGACCTGGCGCTTACCGCGTTCGAACATCCCCTCGCCCGGCGAACCCATCCCTGGGACCTGACCCGGGCCGCGCAGCACCGCAGCAGGATCGACTTGATCCACGATCCCAACCGACGACGCATCGTGGAGTGGATGTTCCACTTCTATGCGGCGTGCACCGGTCCCCGGCTCGCGGATTTGCCGCAGAGCATCATCCACGGCGACGTCAACGACGAAAACCTGATGGTGCAGGATGGGCGTGTCTCGGGCCTGCTCGATTTCAGCGACGCACTGTATAATCCGACGGTATCCGAACTCGCCATCGCACTGGCATATGCCGTCCTTGACCGGCCCGATGCCTTGCTCGCCGGCGCCGAAATCGTAAGCGGCTACCATTCCATCCGTCCGCTGCTCGAGAGCGAAATCGGTGTTCTTTTCCCCTTGATCTGCGGACGTTTGTGTACCTCGGTGCTCATCGCCGCGGAACGCCGCCGCATCGATTCCGATCGCTCTTCCTGGTTCACCACGGAAGCGCGTGCCTGGGACCTGATGGAACGGCTCTGCGCAAGCGATCCCGCGGAGGCGGAGGAGCGATTAACCTCGAAGATCGACGTCCATCCTCTCCGAGATCCAGGCGCCTCGGAACGAGCGCTGCTCGAAAAACGAAGCCGCTGCATCAGCCCGGCGCTTTCTGTTGCCTACCACCAACCACACAAAATGGTTCGTGGGGAAGGCCAGTACCTCTTTGACCAGCGCGGCCGGCCGTTCCTCGACCTGGTCAACAACGTGTGCCACGTGGGGCACTGTCACCCGCGCGTCGTAGAGGCGGGTCAGCGCCAGATGGCGCGCTTGAACACGAACACGCGCTACCTCTACGACGGCCTGACGGACTATGCGGGGCGCTTGTGTGCAACCCTGCCCGATTCGCTCACCACCGTTTTTATGCTCAACTCGGGCAGCGAAGCGAACGAGTTGGCTTTGCGTCTGGCCATGACGCACACGGGCGCCAGGGATTTCCTCGTGGTCGAAGGCGCCTACCACGGGCATACGGCGAATTTGGTCAGCCTCAGTCCGTACAAATTCAGGGGGCCGGGCGGCAGCGGCAGGACCGAATCCTGGGTGCACGTCGTCCCCATGCCGGATGGGTATCGCGGGACACACAAGGGATGTGGACGCGAGGCGGGCGCCGCGTATGGTGATGAAGTTGGAACCGTGATCCAGGACGCAGGTGATCCGATCGCCGGGTTCCTGGTCGAGCCGTTGATGTCGTGCGGAGGGCAAATCGTCCCGCCGGATGGCTACCTGGAGCGTGCTTTTCGGCATGTGCGCGAGGTGGGTGGGGTTTGCATCGCGGATGAAGTGCAGACCGGATTCGGGCGCGTGGGCAGCCATTTCTGGGCCTTCGAACTGCAGGACGTGGTGCCCGACATCGTCGTCATGGGCAAACCCATCGGCAACGGACATCCCATGGCGGCGGTCGTGACGACGGACGAGATCGCGGCTTCGTTCGCCAACGGGATGGAGTTCTTTTCCACCTTTGGCGGAAACCCGGTTTCCTGCGCCATCGGATTGGCCGTGCTGGATGTGATTCGAGACGAGAAATTACAGCAGCGGGCGTTCACGCTGGGTGAACGTTTTCAGGAGGGATTGCGACGGCTCATGCAGAAGCACGCCCTCGTCGGCGACGTGCGCGGCGCGGGGTTGTTCCTTGGGGTCGAGCTGGTGCGCGATCGTGAGACGCTCGAGCCGGCCGCGGAAGAGGCGCATGAACTGGTCCAGCGGCTCAACGAGCGCGGCATCCTGCTCAGCACCGACGGTCCGCTTCACAACGTGATCAAGATCAAACCGCCCATGGTGCTGACCGCGGACGACGTGGACATGACCTTGCGCTGCATCGATGACGAGTTGGTCGGGATCGCGTGAGCGAGATGCCTGCGCAAGAGCGCTTCGTGGAAGGAAACATGGCAGAAGAGGCAGATTCGGGCAAGAAATGCTCGTTTGTGCTCACCACGGAACTTGACGATGTATTATCCGCGCAAACGGCGCGTCAGAAACTGCGCCCGTTTTATAGATTTCGCAAGATTCTGATGGTGATTCTGGTCGCCGCCATCGTGATCGAACTGATCCAATTCGCCCTGCTGTTTATCATCTCGGTGCTACTCGGACAGGTGAGTGGAAATCCGGGGGTCAACGATTTGATCAAAATCGGTGCGATCATCCTCGGCTTTTTGATCCTCGTTCTCGGTTTCTCGATTCTCAACCTCGATGAAACGCTGCTCCGCTGGCGCATACAACGCGCTTTTCGCAGGAACCAGGCTGAAAATGAGCGGTACGAGATCGTCGTCGATTCCCAGGCGGTGCAGATGAATCTCAAAGATTGGAAAACCTGGATAGGGTGGTCTCGCATCCAGAAAATCTACGCTTATCGAGAGGGGTTTATGCTGTTTACCGACAACCAGAATAACATAATCATTCCTAACCGCGTGATCGAGAAACAAGTCGAGATCGAGACCTTCAAAGATTTCCTGGCGCAAGCAAGCGGAGTACCGGTTTCCGAGATCGAGTGATTCCCGCGCTGTAGATGGCTCTTCCTCAGTAAGACCGGTCAGGGAGTTTGAAAACCAGACGAAAGGACGAAGACATCGAAATGAATGAATTACCGAAACCCATCCCGTTCGTTCTGCTGAGTTTGATCCTCGCGGCTTGTGATACTTATCCGGTTGCGGCGCCTTCTGCGACAGGCGCGCTGGAAGAATCGAATCTGGCGCCAACCGTTCAACTCACCGAACCCAACAGCGAATCGGAACTCGTGGAAATCGACGGTGAATGGAATCGATACACCAATCGCCGTCTGGGCTTCTCGATGCGCGTTCCCAGGCAGCATTACCGATTCGATGCGGATTGTTACTGGAACGAGACGGAGACCGACAGCTCCTACCGGCCGCTTGGCGGCGTCGTCCCCGTCGTGGTGATCGAAGGGGAAGACCGGGTCTTCATTACCAGCGAATACTACTCCGAACTCAAACTGCCCACGCAAATTCCCTCCGGAAACGGTTACCGCACTGAATTCGATGGCTGTGCGCGGGTCGAGAACGATCTCGAGCACATGCTGGCAAGCGAAGGGACGAGTTTCTATTGGGAGATCGTGGTATGGGATGTCGCCGCCGAGGATGATCTCGAGGCGTTGGTCGATGCAGTCTATGGGGAATGTTTCAGGGTGGGGGAGAAAACGCCCGGCGAGGGGAACGAGTTCATACGTGTGCAGGTGCAGGGTGATGGGAAACCGATCGAGGAATCGACATGCCTGCTGAACGGCGGCTATGTCTTTTTCTACGCACCAGATCTGGGAAAGGCAGCCACCTGGCTCACCGGCCAGTCCTATCACTTCCCGGCTGATGCGGAATACAGCAAAGCTTACGATTCGCAGATGGTGGAGAGTTTCCAATTCATTGAAGAGTAATGCGTGAATCAACTGGTTACCCTTGGCTTTGCCTGGGAAAACTTTTAGACCGGATGGTGAATTTTTACCATCCGGTCTGTATTTTGTAAGTGATCTGGCATTGCCCTGATTGCTTCAATCCACATCGATCGTGGGAAGCGTAGAATTCCCCGAATCTCCCCAGCGTTGATCCTGGTCCTGCGAGGAAGACGAGTCGAAGTCGAAATCCGCTTCCAGCGGGTCGTACCCCAGGACGTTTCCCAGAGTCATCTGGTAGCGGGAAAAGAGATCGGCGTCCTCCACCATCTGCGCATCGCCCGCCAACCCGGCGACCGTACGCAGTTCGTGTTCCATGTCGTAAGCGATGTCCCACGCCTGCTCGTAATGCCCCGCATCGCAGAGCGCGTCGATCGTTTTAAGCGCTTCCGCCATTTTCACGATCGTGGCGTTTCTGTACACCTCGATGTCGCCGACGGGATTGTACGTATCCGTCGTCACGGCCTGGGCGGATACCCAGCCGCTGACCTGACGGGATTGTCGGGCGAACACGTCGGTATACTGCAGGGTGACCTCGGCAAGCGCTTGCTGACCGGAATTGCGTGGAGAGACCTGCAGGCGGGCAATCAGCACCTGGCTCTGTCCGGCGCCCATGTCGTACAGGACGACCTGCACACCGTCTCCGGTGAGCGGACCTTCGTATCCGCTCACGCTTTTCAGTTGAACGCCGGACGCCGGCTGGATGCCGACGCGCACGTCGTTGGCCACCCGCTCGACGAGGCCATCCACCTCTTCACGGAAAACCTTTTCCATCTCCTCCGCCGAGTCGATGAAGTGGTAAGCCCCGCGGCCCTGATCGGCCAGCGTGTTGAGCAATTCGTCGTTCATGTCCAGGCCCAGGCCGATCGTGGACAGGTATATTCCCTTTTGGTTGTAGGCCAATGCATCCTTGGCGATCCGCTCCGCATTGGTCACGCCGACGTTGGCGATGCCGTCGGTGAGCAGAATGACGCGGTTGTTGCGGCGGATGTCGAAGCTGCGTTCGACCTCTTCGAAGCCAAGCATCAGACCGGCGTGTAAATTGGTGCTTCCTCCCGGGGATAATCCGCGTATGACTCTACGAACCCAGCGGCCGTCGCCTAATGGCTGGGTGCTGCGCAGAACGTAGGCTTTGTTTTCGTAGCCGACGATCGAGATCACGTCGTCTGGCTGCAGGCTCAGCAGAAAGACTTCCAACGACTGCTTCAAGGATTCCATTTTGTTGTCGCCGCTCATGGAGCCGCTGCAGTCCAGCACCAGCGAAAGGTTGAGTGGCGTGCGCGGCTCTGTTTCCAAACTCTGTGCTTGCAGGCCGATTTGAAGCCAGACTTCCCCGCCGCCGGTAGGGATGTGCGTGTTGCCGAGACGCAAATCCAGCCCGAGTGGTTGATCGATGGGCTCGGGGAAGCGCTGCGCGTAGTAATTCAAGTATTCGTGCACGCGCACGCTCTCGGCGGGTACGATGTCTCCCTGATTGATGACCGCGCGACTGTAGGATTTCGAGGCGTCCTGCGCCGTTGCGCAGCCGGCAAGCAGCAGGACGAGCAGCACGAGCCAGGCCATCTTGGTCTTCGGACTTCTTCGGGTGGACATGGGGGACCTCCTTGGTATATCTTGGAATTTGCCCTCATCCTGCCAAAGGCCCAGTACACTTCAAGCGCCAGGTGTGTTACATTTGATGCAACATCCAGTGCAACAACGATGGCGTGATGAAAAACTTCTCTCAGCTTGTTTCCGAATACATCGACCGCATCGGTGTGAGCGACAGCGAGATTGCCCGCCGGCTTGGCGTGAGTCGACAGACGATCTTCCGTTGGCGGGAGGGCAAGACCAGCAGGCCCCGGAATCGAGAAGACGTGCTTCAACTGGCGTCGAAACTGCGCCTGTCGCCGGAAGAGCGCGACGCGCTGCTGGTTGCCGGCGGATTCCACCCCGAAGGCAGCGTGGATTCTGCCCTACAGTCCCGGCCCGGCACAGATGAAAAGCAGTTCCGCGAAGCTTTCCGGCGCGAGTCCTCGAATTTTCTGATCGGACTTCGCCAAGGCGTAATGCACCATAAAAAGATTTCGATACTCGTCACGGGCCTGCTGTTGATTGGCGGATTTCTTGCCGCGAGTGGATTGTGGCGGGACGTGGCCGGCAAATTCGGTATCGACGTCGAGAACGGCCCGAAATACTCCACCTGGCCGACGACAGCATCGTCAGACGAGACGTTGATTCTGGTGAGCGAATTTGCCAACTACGGCGGCGAACAAATCGGCTACAACATCGCCGGCCGAATTCAAGAGGCACTGCGGCAGGATTTTGATGAAACCGAACTTGAAAACGTACGCATCGAGCTGCTCCCGCAGATCGTTTCGAACGAGCGGGCGGCGCAGCACATGGGTGAGGAATTTCATGCTTCGCTCGTCATCTGGGGGGAATTCGACAGTGGTAGGGTGATCGCTGTCGTCAGCGCACCGACAGCCGAGGAACGGATCGAGAGTCGCGAACAGCGCTGGCTCATCACCTCGTCGGAAGAATTGAATTCGATCGTCAATAGCGATTTGCCCAGAGACGTCCGCTGGTTGTCGCTGTACGTACTCGGACGGATTCAGTTGTCGCTGCAGCACTATGATCTGGCCGAGCAAGTATTCCGTCGTGCCTTGATCGAAGATACGCAAGATGCCTCGAAAGCAGGCCGGATCTATTTCTTCTTGGGTTTGATCGAAGATTATGCGCAGGATTCGAATCTGAACGAAGTGATCGCATACTACTCCGAAGCTGTCGAGAAGTTCCCGGGGTTGATCTCGGCCTACAATAACCGAGGCGTTGCTTACCTCGGCCGCGGCCAGGCTGGTGACTTGGAGCGAGCACTGGCCGACTTCCAGGTGGCGACGGCAGCGGACGAGAGCTACGAACCTGCGGTGATCAACCTTGCCATCACTTTGTTCCGTCAAGACCCGGGCAGCCAAGAAAAAGCGATCGATCTGCTCCTGCAGTTCGAGACGCAGCATGCGGAATCTGCCGACCTTCAAAACACGTTGTGTTGGTACATGAGCCTGGCGGGAAGACCGGATGATGCGATGCCGCATTGTGACCTGGCCGTCGAGATGAATCCCTCCGGCTACACCAACGACAGCCGCGGGCTGGCGTTAGCGCTCCTGGGCCGCTATACAGACGCTGCGCAGGAGTTCCAATATTTTCTGGATACACTGGCATCCAACAATCCACCGGCCTATCTCTACTTCGGACCCACTCGGTCGGCGTGGATCGTAGAACTTGAAGATGGTCGAAATCCTTTCGACGCAGAGACGCTGCAGGCTTTGATCGAAGAGTAATTCGGCGAGGAGATGCGCTTTGCAGGAAATGTCGCCTTTCGATCGTGACGAAATCCAGGATTTCGTCGTTGCACGAACGACGGGCGGCGTCGGCAGGGACGATATCCTCTTTGCGATTTGCGAGAAACATGGCTTATCCTGGCCGCAGGCGGAGACGTTGGTCGATGAGATCCTGCTGGAAAGTTCACGGGAAGTAGGCCTGCGGCAGAACGTCGTTTATGGGATCATCGCTTTTTTCACGTTTGTTGCAGGCCTCGTTCTTGCTGTCGCGAGTATCTATCACCTGGCAACGCAGCTCGCGTTCTACATCTTTGAACCATCTGGTTTGACCTGGGACCTGGTCATGACCATTTTCGCAGAAAATTATCCGCTCTTGACCGGGCTGGTTTTTTCCGCCGCGCTGATCGTCGTTGGCGCGTGGTGGTTGTGGCGGACGGTCGGGAATTTCTTCCTGGCGTTGATCGAGTCGGATACAGGACCCTAGTGTGTTGATTCCTTAAAAGGAGTCCATCATGGAATTTCGCCGAACGGTCAGCATTGCTCGTCCGGTGGCAGCGGTGTTTACCTTCATGAAGGAATTTGAAAACCATCCGCAAGAGGCAGATTCCAGGGTGCTCCTGGTGCAGAAGACTACACCCGGGCGAGTGGGTGTTGGAACGTGTTACCGTGAGAAAGTGCAGATGCTGCCGACGTTGGCGCTGAACATCTTCTCCGAGATCAGGCAATTCGAACCCGAGAAGGAAATCACTTATCACTGGCAGGGAGGCGGGATGCGGGGAAATCTACGCATTTCTTTCGTGGCGCACGCGAAGGGGACGATATTGACCGTGTATGAGTGGATCGATCCCCTGGGCTTGATGAAGCTCTTTGCGCCCATCATCGGCAGCGCTTTCCGCCGGACGTGGGAAAAGCGCTTGCAGGCGATCAAGCACGTCCTGGAATCCGATTCGTAAATTCATCCACTGATTCGCCAGATTTCATGCCACACGGTTCCTCTTTCCCAGACGCAACCTCGCATCCAGGTTGGGTGTTGTAACTGCGGTGCCATTTTACAAAATCGATAGCCGGAGGGAACGATGATCGAAGTGAAAGACCTGTTGGGACCTATGCGGGTTCCTTTTCTTCTGCTAGATCCCGCGTGTGTTTTCGTGGGACTCGGAACGGCTATCTGGACCAGCGGCAGCGTGAGCGTTCTTTACGCAGTTCTTACCTTCGTAGGCGCCATCATGGCAAACATCAGTGTCAACGCATTGAACGAGTATCTCGATTATAAAAGCCTCTTGGACACGAAAACAGAACGCACGCCGTTCAGCGGCGGCAGCGGTACGCTGCCCCACAAACCCGAAGTGGCGCTCTATGCATTTTGGACGGGGATCGTGAGTATGGCGATCACGATATTGATCGGGGTTTATTTCTTGACCGTCCGCGGCCTTACTCTGCTGCCGCTGGGATTACTCGGAATCGTACTCATTGTTTTTTATACGACTTGGATCACGCGTTTCCCACTGCTGTGTCTCTTCGCCCCAGGCATTGGATTCGGTCCCCTCATGGTCGTCGGAACGCATTTCGCACTCACAGGCACATATTCGCTCGAAGCCTGGGTCGCATCCCTCGTGCCGTTTTTCCTCGTCTCCAATTTGCTGCTGCTCAACCAATTCCCGGACGTCGAAGCGGACCGGGATGTCGGCAGGCGTCACTACCCCATCGTGATCGGCCGCAGGAAGAGCGCTCGTATTTACTCGGCTTTTCTCTTGCTGACTTACGCTTCGATCGTTCTGGCCGTGCTGTATGGTTTGCTGCCGGCGTGGTCGTTGCTCGGATTGTTGACGGTAGTGCTCGCCTGGCGTGCCATCCAAGGTGCGATGCGGTTTGCGGATGACACCGCGGCACTCGTGCCTGTGTTGGGTGTAAACGTGCAGATCACCTTGCTCACACCCACCCTGGTGGCGGTCGGATTGCTCTTGGGATCGATTTGAGATACAGCATGCTGAAATCTCGGTGTAATCCGGGTCGATGCTGAGGTTGGCAAAGAGGCGATGGAATTGATGCCAACGTTTCCGCAGGTGATGCTGTTGGATCTGGACGACACGATCATTGTGCACTCGGCCACATCCGATCCTAGCTGGCGGCGGGTGTGTGGTCGCTACGCGTCGGGGATCGATGGTTTACCGGCGAACCGTCTTTTCGAAGCGATCCGGGCCAGCAGCGAAGAATACTGGAGCGACTCGGCGCGTCATCGGCGCGGCAGACTGGATTTGCCCAATGCCCGGCGGGAAGTCGTGGCGGCTGCGTTCTCTAACCTCGGACTCAACAACAATAGACTGGCCCACGAGCTCGCCGACGCCTACACCGATGAACGAAGATCCTCCTTTTATCCATTTCCGGGAGCGATCGAAACGCTGAAGATCTTCCGCCAGCGGGGGATTCGCCTGGGATTGGTCACCAATGGCAATGCTTCTGAGCAGCGCCCCAAGATCGAGTGCTTCCAGCTCGCGTCATTCTTCGAACACATCTTCATCGAAGGTGAAATGGGCATGGGTAAGCCGGACCGGCGCGTTTTCCGGCACGTCTTGGACACGTTTCAAATCGAAGCGCCCGATGCCTGGATGGTGGGAGACAACCTGGTCTGGGACGTCGAGGCGCCGCAGAATTTGGGCATCTTCTCGGTGTGGATCGATCTCGCGGGCGATGGCACGCCGCCATCGAGTACGGTAAAACCCGATTTGACCGTTTCTTCATTGGCCGATCTCGCCGCGGATTAACAGCTCAGTTTGACGCTTGAAAAAAGCGCCGTAATGTTCTAATCTAAAATCGGGTGTGAATTCGATTTGACCATCCATTTATCCGTTCGATGATCCAACCGACGTCAAGCAAAGGAGGGGAGTCATGGCAACCGATTTAACCATCATGCTCGAAGATCGTCCCGGCGCATTGGCAAAAGTAGGGAAGGCCCTCGGAGATGCCGGAGTCAACATCGAAGGCTTGAGCGGCGTGACCGTCGCAGGCGAGGGCGAAGTCCATGTCCTGGTCGCGGATGCGGCTGCGGCGCGAACGGCGCTTGAAGGCGCGGGCATCCAGGTCGAGGCGCAAAACGACGTGTTGATCCTGGACGTTGAAGACAAGCCGGGGACGTTGGGTGAAGTCGCCGGGAAACTCGGCGATGCGGGCGTGAACCTCAACCTGGCCTATCTGGCCACGGAAACGCGCCTGGTTCTCGGGGCAGACGATCTCGCTGCCGCCCGCAAGGCGCTCAACGTATAATCTCGTTGCTCCGAACATACGAATGGAAAAATCGAGGTGGTCGCCTTTTATACATCGCGGGCGACGGTAGTTTTGTATGTATCGGCAGCGTCAGATTCGATCGGGTGTTTGACGGAATCCCGCGCTTGTGCTATCATCTCGGACAATTGAATAACACTCGATGAGAAATACTCATCCAGAGAGGTGGAGGGATCGGCCCTGTGAAACCTCGGCAACCAAGCAGCTCGATTGCTATGGTGCCAATTCCGACAGACCCTCAGCGGGTACTGGGAGATGAGAGTGGCGCAGTTGCACACAAGAGCCGCTTCAACCGGTATGATGGGCTGAGACGGCTCTCATACTTTTCCCCTCTCTGTAACCAATCGACGATTCACAGTGATGCGCGCCTGCTGCGGCGAAATTTTTTTCCGCTGTGGTTAAGCAGATCACCTGGATCGCGAATGAACCGGGAGGAAAAACCATGAAGCAGCATCACTCGACGCGCGCCGTGCATGCCGGCGAACAGCGACCGAAACCATTCGGCGCAGTGACGACGCCGATCGTGCAGACCTCGACCTATTCCTTCGCTAATACGGATGAAATTCTGAACTTCATGCACGCCAAGTCAAACGGAAACTTGGACGTGCGTGATGAATACGGCCGTTACAGCAATCCCACACAATCGGTTGCCGAACGGAAACTCGCCGATCTCGATAGTGGTGAGAAGGCTTTGCTCTTCGCCAGCGGCATGTGCGCCATCACCACGACCATGGCGGCGCTTTTGTCCGCCGGCGATCATCTCTTGATGGCCTTCGACTGCTATCACCGAACCCGCGATTTCGCCACCGGATTTCTCTCGCGCTGGGGTATCACCTCGACGATGGTGCCCGCCGCAGATCCGCAAGCACTGGAAAATGCGATCTCACCGGAAACGCGCCTGATTTTCGTCGAGACTCCCACCAACCCGTACCTGCGCATTCAGGATATCGAGCACGTGGCCGCGTTGGGGAAGCAGCGCGGTATAACCACGATGGTGGACTGTACTTTCGCCACGCCAATAAACCTTCGTCCGCTCGAAATCGGCATCGACCTCGTGGCGCACAGTGCGACGAAATATTTGGGCGGCCATAACGATCTGCTCGCCGGCGTCGTTATCGGCGGGCGCGAGCTTCTGCAGCCGGTGTTGGACGCACGCGGCGTGATGGGCGGCATCAGCAATCCGCTCGATGCTTATCTACTGGTGCGCGGTCTGAAGACGCTCGCCCTGCGGGTCCAGCGCCAGAATGAGAATGGAATCAAAGTGGCGCAGCACCTGGAGGCCCATCCCGCAGTGAAACGTGTCTACTATCCCGGTCTGCCGAGTCATCCGGATTACGAGGTCGCCCAACGGCAGATGGAAGGCCATGGGGGCGTCGTCAGTTTCGAGATCGACAGCGATTTCGAGGGCACCGGGCGGTTCATCGATCGCCTCCGCTTGCCGTACATCGGGCCGACTCTCGGCGGCGTGGAGAGCATCATCGAACAACCTGCAGCGCTGTTCTCCCTCGACGCGCAGGAACGTAAGGCTGCGGGCCTATCCGACAGCCTGGTGCGCTACGCCCTGGGCATCGAAGACGCCGAGGATATCATTGCGGATCTGGATCAGGCTTTAGCTGATTTCAATAGATGAAATTGTTTGAACAAATAATTTTAAGGTTGTAGATTAACACCTGCCCGAGAATTGATGTATAATACACTCCCGATATGGCTGTATCGGGAACACAAAGCGCCACACAGCGCCTCTGTCGCATAGAAGTCACCTCACCGCTCTCAACACGCGGTGAGGTTTTATCGTCCCAGCTCCCCTCGATCGGAATCCACCAACCCGTATCCATCACAGTCCACGATCTGTATTTCCTGAAAGGCCGTTTCGCGGATGAAGCCCCCAAGGAAATCGCCGAGCGGTTGATTTGCGACCCGGTCACAGAGCAGTACGACTTCACCTTGTCCGATTCGGACACGATCGGTTCCGCACGGTCCGTAGATGGAGACGTAAGCGTGATCGAGGTCGGTTTCCTGCCCGGCGTGACGGACAACGTGGCCAACGAGCTCCTGCGCGCCATCCATCGACTCGAGAATGGAGGCGTGGAAGCGGTCGCCACCGGAGAGCGCTACGAACTCGAAGGGAAATTGACCCGCTCTGAAATCGAGCAGATCGCCGAAGCCTTTCTCTTCAACGACGTCATCCAGCGCTACGCCATCGGCGAGATGCAGCCCGAGTTCGTCGTTCAGGAGGGCGAAATCGTCCCCCCGACGTACATCGATCTGGCCGGGATGGATGAAGACCAACTGCAGGTGCTGAACCTCGAACGGCGTTTGGCGCTGGATATGGAAGAATTGAAAGCGATTCAGGCCTATTTCGCCGCCGAGAATCGACCGGCGACGGACGGCGAACTCGAGACCCTGGCGCAGACCTGGTCGGAACACTGTGTGCATAAGACATTTCGAGCGCAGATCGACTGCGAGTACGACGCGGGTTTCGATCGCCATACCCGCCCCGAGCACTTCCCGGACATGATCTTTTCGATCCTGCGGACTTACCTGAGGGCTGCGACGGAGAAAATCGACGTGCCCTGGGTACGATCCGCGTTCGTGGACAACGCCGGCGTGATCGAATTCGACGAGGATTATGACCTTTCCTTCAAAGTCGAGACGCACAATCATCCCTCGGCGATCGAGCCCTTCGGCGGCGCCAACACCGGCATCGGCGGGGTCGTACGCGACGTGCTGGGCGTGTCGCATCGTCCGATTGCCAGCACGGACGTGCTGTGTTTTGGTCCCGCCAACATGAATCGGGAAGATTTGCAGGCAGGTGTACTTCACCCGGAACGCATTCGCGAGGGGGTTGTGCACGGCATAGAGGATTACGGCAACAAATTGGGTTTGCCGACTGTGAACGGCGCCGTGCTCTACCATCCCGGCTACACGGCCAATCCACTGGTTTACTGCGGATCGATTGGTATTGGTCCTCGTGATGCACATCCCAAGAATCCCCAGCCGGGCGACCGCGTCATCGTCATCGGGGGACGCACGGGACGGGATGGTTTGCGCGGGGCAACCTTCAGCAGCCAGCCCATGGACGCGCAGACCGGCAAGGTCGCCGGATCGGCGGTCCAGATCGGCGACCCGATCACCGAAAAAGGTGTGATCGAAGTCGTGACTTGCGCCCGAGACGCCGGGTTGTACAACGCGCTTACGGATTGCGGCGCCGGCGGTCTTTCCAGTGCGATCGGTGAGATGAGCTCGGAGTTGGGCGCTCGCGTCGATCTGACCAACGTGCGCCTGAAGTACGCCGGCCTCGAACCGTGGGAAATCTGGCTCAGTGAAGCCCAGGAACGAATGGTCCTCGCCGTTCCGCCGGCCTGTGTCCCGGAATTGATCGAATTTTGCGATCGATACTGGGTCGAGTGGGAGGACGTTGGCGAGTTCGTCGCCAGCGGACGATTGCAGGTTAACTGCGGTGAGACGTCGATCATCGATTTGAGCAACGAATTCCTGCACAACGGCCGGCCGCAGCGCCGACTGAAAGCGTTTTTCCGGTCAAACGGCAGCAGCACCGTCGAGGAGGAGGCGAGAAGCGCAGTCGCCGTTTCCAATGCGGAAGATCTGCTTCTGGGGCTGCTCGGGCATGCGGACATCGCCTCCAATGAGGACATCATCCGCCGCTACGACCACTTGGTGCGCGGCGCCACCGTCGTCGGTCCGTTGGTGGGCGAATTTGGAGACGGCCCTTCCGATGCGGCCGTGTTGAAACCCCTGGAGACCGAAGGCTGGAAGGGATTTGTTCTGGCTAACGGGGTGAAACCGTCGCTGAGCCGATACGATGCCTACGCCATGGCCGTGAGCGCGGTCGACGAAGCCGTGCGCAACGCCGTCGTCGTAGGCGCCGATCCGCAGCGAATCGCCCTGCTGGACAATTTCTGCTGGGGGAATCCCCGCGATCCGGAACAGTTGGCGGGGTTGATCCGCGCCTCTCAGGGCTGCCACGATGCGGCGATCCACTTTGGCACACCGTTCATCTCGGGAAAAGACTCGCTGAACAACGAGTACGTCGGCAAGGACGGTGAGCACCACGCCATTCCGGGAACGCTTTTAATCTCGAGCATCGCCATTCTTCCGGACGTGCGTAAAGCCGTGAGCATGGACCTGAAAACTGCAGGAGATCAGATATTCCTCGTTGGCCAATGGCAGCCGGCTTTGCTTGGCGGCTACGCCTTGAAACTGGCCGATGCGGAATTATTCGGAAATGTCGATGCGTGCCGGCAGGTGCCTCAATTGGTAGAGAATGCACCCCGGGTATATGCTGCCTTCCACCGGGCCGTGCAGGCTGGCCTCCTGCGCGCTGCGCACGATCTCAGCGAAGGTGGTTTGGCAGTCGCTGCCGCGGAAATGGCGCTGGCCGGCAGATCGGCGCTGTACCTGGATCTCACGGATCTGCACGCCGACGCCAACCTGGCGCTGTTTGCAGAAACCAACGGATGTCTGATCGTCGAAGTCGCCGAGAAAGACTCTGCGGCTTTCGAAAGCCTATTCGAAGGTTTACCGTTGAAATGTATAGGTAGCGTCCGAGACGATTCCCGGCTCGTCGTCGAGCACGACGGAAACATGATCGTCAATCTCCCTGTCGAGGATCTTGTGCAAGCATACACGAAACAGAGCAGCGATGTCGCCAGTTAAAGTACTGATCTTACACGCGCCGGGAACCAATCGTGACGGCGATCTTGCGGAAGCGGTCGCCCGGGCGGGCGGAGAGGTCGTCATCACTCCACTTTCTGCGCTGCGCAAGAGAAACCGCGATTGGAGAGAATTCGGGATGCTTGCGCTCCCCGGGGGTTTCTCTTACGGCGATGCACTGGGCGCCGGCCGTCTCTTTGCCCTCGACCTCGAAACCTGGTTTGCGGATTTCATGCGCGCTTTCATCGACGACGGTAGACCTGTGATCGGTATCTGCAACGGATTCCAGGCTCTGGTCAAAGCGGGTTTCCTGCCGCAAGGCGGGGTGCGCGCAACCCTCACTTTCAACGCCAGCGGCCGCTTCGAATGCCGCTGGGTGCATCTGGAGAGGAATAGCGCCAATCCATCTCTCTGGCTGCAGGATCTGAATACAATACTCTGTCCCGTGGCTCACGGCGAAGGCCGCTTTATCGTGGACCAGGGCGGCGAGCTGCCGGAGCGCCAGATTGCTTTTCGCTACGTTCACCCTTCGGGAAAAGCGGCGAACGGTGAATACCCGGTCAATCCCAACGGTTCGGTAGGCGACGTCGCCGGCATCACGAACCCGGAAGGCAACGTGATTGGACTTATGCCTCATCCCGAAGATCACATCCATCCCTATCAGCATCCTCACTGGCTCCGAGCGGGAAATGGCGCTATGGGGTTAAAGCTATTTGAGAACGGTCTGAAAATAGCTTAGGTCCGCAACATAACCTTACATTCGAGTGTTCGATGGACGAGTTCGATCGCTATCAATCCTTTTTTAGCTGGCGTTATGGTTCTGATGCCATGCGTCACATCTGGGCCGAGCGCACAAAACGGCGTTTGTGGCGCGAAATCTGGACGGCCGTCGCCCGCGTGCAGGCCGGGTTGGGCTTGGTCGAGCAGGATCAGGTCGACGACTTGCAAGCGCACGTGGATGACATCGACATCCCTCGCGCCCTGGAGATTGAAAAGGAAATCGGGCATGATGTGATGGCCGAGGTGAGAGCGTTTGCCGAGAAAGCGACGATAGGCGGCGGCGTGATTCACCTGGGATTGACCTCCATGGACGTCGTTGATAATGCCGATGCCCTTCGTCTGCTGCGATCGCTCGATCTGATCCTCGAGCGGTTCGTCCCCGTCCTCGACCGCCTGGCCGAGCAGATCGAAGCGTGGGCGGACACTCCCGTGATGGGCTTCACCCACCTGCAGCCGGCGGAGCCGACGACCCTGGGTTATCGCCTGGCGAGCTACGCGCAAGATTTGCTGGCCGACTGGAATCACGTTCGCCACTTGCGAGCATCGCTGCGCGGGAAAGGTTTCAAGGGCGCCGTGGGAACCAGCGCTTCTTTCATCGATTTGATGGGGGAAGAAAACGCAGCGCGTTTCGAGCAGCGCCTTTCGGAAATTCTCGATCTACCCTTCTACGAGGTGACCACTCAGGTTTACCCACGCAAGCAAGATTACGACATACTTTGTGCATTGGCGGGATTGGGCGCCTCGCTGCATAAATTTGCCTTCGATCTACGTTTTTTACAATCGCCCCCGGTGGGCGAGATGTCGGAACCGTTCGGGCAAAAGCAAGTGGGATCGTCGGCGATGCCCTTCAAGAAGAATCCAGTCGCCTCCGAAAAAATGGACTCTCTGGCTCGTTTGCTGGCGCAGTATCCGCGTGTGGCCTGGGATAACGCCGCCTTCTCGCTGCTCGAACGCACCTTGGACGACAGCGCCAACCGCAGGATGACCCTGCCGGAAGCGTTTTTAATCGCCGATGAACTTCTCCTGACCGTGAACAAGGTCCTCGACAATTGGGTGATTCAGGAGGCCGGCATCGAGCGTAATTTCGAGCGCTACGCGCCGTTCGCCGCGCTCGAAGCCGTCTTGATGGCCTTGAGCCGAGCGGGCGCCGACCGCCAGGAGATGCACGAACGTTTGCGCGAGCACGCCATGGCGGCCTGGGAGATCGTCGCGAGTGGAGAACCCAATCCGCTGCCGGAACGCGTGCAAAGCGACAAGGAGCTGCAGCGCTATCTCTCCCGAGCGACGCTCGCCGAATTGATGCAGTCGAAGGAGAGACTGGGCTTCGCACCCCAGAGAGCTCGCAAGATGGCGGCGCGTATCCGTTCACGCGATTTAGCCACAGGAAAAGAAGCATGACGCACGACGAATTCGTCCAGGCTGTCGAACATCCATTCCGGGAGACGGAGCTGCCGCTGCCCAACAGGCATACGGGCAAGGTGCGGGATTTGTACGCACTCGAAAACGGTGAACTGCTGCTTGTGACGACGGATCGTCTCTCCGCCTTCGATCGTATCCTCGGTTTGGTGCCCTATAAAGGGCAGGTGCTCAACCAGCTCTCCGCTTTCTGGTTCGATAGAACCGAAGGAATCATCACCAACCACAAACTCAGTGTTCCGGATCCCAATGCAATGCTCGCGCGTACGGCGAAAACGCTGCCGGTGGAGGTCGTCGTCCGCGGCTACATCACCGGCGTGACCAAGACCGCCCTCTGGTACCGCTACGATCTGGGTGAGCGGACGATCTACGGGCATGCGTTTCCAAACGGCATGCGCAAGAATCAGGCGCTTCCGGAACCGATCATCACCCCCACGACCAAAGGCGGCCCGGGAACCCACGACGAGCGCTTGACCTGCGCCGAGGTCGTCGAGGCGGGTCATCTGGATGCCGCGATCTGGGATCAAGTACAGCATGCCGCCCTGGAGGTCTTTCGCCTGGGGCAGAAAGTCGCCCGGGAAGCCGGCTTGATTCTGGTGGACACGAAGTACGAATTCGGCCTGGACGCGAACGGCGAAGTGATTCTCATCGACGAAGTACACACGGCCGACTCGTCCCGCTTCTGGTTGGCAGACAGCTACGAAGCACGGTTTGAGGCGGGTGAAGAACCGGAAAACTACGACAAGGAATTCTTACGTCTGGATTATGCGGCGAAGGGCTACCGCGGCGATGGTCAACCGCCGGAGATGGGAGAAGCGTTCTGGCTGCGGGCCGCCGAACGCTACGTTTCGCTCTACGAAAAGTTGACCGGTGAGACTTTCCAACCGGCGGATTATCCGGTTGGGCCGCGCCTGGAAGCGAATTTGCGTGCAGGTGGAATCTTGCATTGAGGAGCTTGGTAATCCCATGACACCAGAACCGCTCGTCGTGATCTTGATGGGTTCTCCCTCGGATCGAGAGCACGTGGATCTGATCGTGGCTGTGCTCGAAGCGCTGGAAATCGAGTGCGTGCAGCGAATCGCATCGGCCCACAAAACGCCGCAGCGCCTGCTGGATCTGCTTGCGGAATACGAAGGCGATTCGCGTCCGAAAGTGTATATCACCGTAGCAGGACGCAGCAACGCCTTGAGCGGAATGGTGGACGCCAACGTGAGCGCGCCGGTGATCGCCTGTCCGCCGGTCGGCGACAGCTTCGCCGGTGCGGATTTGTATTCGTCGTTGCGCATGCCCAGCGGCGTTGCGCCTATGGTCGTTCTCGAGCCGGTGAATGCGGGACTGGCTGCGGCGAAGATCCTGGGATTGTCCTCTGCGGAGATCGCGGATGCGGTTCGCCGCCACCAGGAAGAGCAGCGCAAGCGATTGGCAGCGGCCGATTCCGAGCTTGGAGGTTGATGGATTGTGTCTGAGGTAAATCGGCGCCGGCATACCGGGTCAATATTTTCGGACCAGCCGCACGAGGCGTGCGGCATATTCGGGATCGACTCCCCGCGCGAGGAAGCCGTTACTTTTACGTATTACGGTTTACACGCCGTGCAGCACCGCGGACAGGAGTCGGCAGGCATTGCCGTCAGTGACGGGCTCTCAATCGATGTCGAAAAACGCATGGGCCTGGTCGATGGACTCTTTTCCGACAACGAGATCAACACGTTGACTGCGAAGCTCGCCATCGGCCACACGCGCTACAGCACGACCGGCGGCTCGAGCCTACAGAACGCCCAGCCGTTTCTGCTCGAAACACGTCACGGACCCGTCGCTTTGGCGCACAACGGGAACCTGGTGAACGCCGACGCGCTGCGCGAAAAGTTGCTGACGAACGGCATGGGATTGACGTCCAGCTCGGACAGCGAAGTGATGGTCCTCATGCTGGCCGGCGCTCCCGGCGACACCTGGCTGGACCGCCTGTCGCATGCAATGCAGGATTGGGTGGGAGCGTATTCTCTCGTCATTCTTACCATCGACGGCGTCTTTGCCGCCCGCGATCCGTGGGGGCTGCGCCCGCTGACGGTCGGTTTGCTGCCGGAAGGCGGCCATGCGGTTTGTTCGGAAACCAGCGCGTTGGACATCATCGGCTGCAAGGCGGTGCGTGAGGTTCATCCGGGTGAGGTTGTGGCGCTGCACGATGCGGCGCTGATCGTTCGCCAGGCGATTGCGCCTGCCAAACCATTGGCCTTGTGCACCTTCGAGCATATCTACTTCTCACGTCCGGACAGCGTCTGGGACGGCCAAGTCGTCTATCAGGTGCGCCGGCGTATCGGCCGCGAGCTGGCCCTCGAAGGGGACGTCGAGGCGGACATGGTCGTGCCGGTGCCCGATTCCTCCATCCCTGCCGCCTTGGGATACGCCGAAGAAAGCGGCATTCCGTTCCAGATGGCCCTGGTCAAGGATTCTTACGTCGGGCGAACTTTCATCCGGCCCGAACAGGACATGCGCGAACGCAGCGTGTACATGAAATTCAACCCTATCCGCAGCGTCCTGGAAGGGAAGCGAGTGGTGCTGGTGGATGATTCGATCGTGCGCGGCACGACCGCGCGCCGCCTGGTCATTACGCTGCGGGATGCGGGTGCAGAGGAAGTCCACATGCGCCTCACCTGCCCGCCGATCACGCATCCCTGTTTCATGGGCGTGGATATGCCCACGCGCGAGGAGTTGGTGGCTTCGTCGAATTCGGTCTCCGAAATCAACGACATACTGGGCACGGACAGCCTTCATTTTCTTTCATTGGAAGGCATGATGCGGGCGATTGGCAGCGAAAGCGGCTACTGCAACGCCTGTTTTACGGGTAAGTACCCCTTCGAGGTTATCGAGGAGCTGGTGAAGGAACGGTTTGGATAATTCGGGGGAATCCACAACCTGCAAAACGTACGTGAGGAGGAAGGCATGAACGTCCTGGTCGTCGGCTCAGGAGGGCGTGAGCATACACTTGCTTGGAAGATATCACAATCTTCGCTGCTTTCCGATCTTTACGTACTGCCAGGTAACCCGGGTACGGCCCAGGTGGCGCAAAACCTGCCCGTTTCGGTTGACGATACGGAGGGTATCGTCGAGGCGGCGATCGATAAGGGGATCGAACTCGTCGTCGTGGGCCCCGAGGTCCCGCTGGCGAACGGCGTCACCGATGCCTTGATCGCAAAGGGGATTCGAGTGTTCGGGCCGACTGCAGCGGCCGCACAGTTGGAATCCTCCAAAGCGTTCGCCAAGGCGTTCATGCAGCGCCACGGCATTCCCACCGCCCGTTTTGAAGTCTTCACGGAGTACGAGAAAGCGCTCGACCACGTTCGCGGCCGCGGGATGGACTACGTGATCAAAGCTTCCGGCTTGGCTGCCGGGAAGGGCGTCATCCTGCCCGCCGATCCGGAAGAAGCGGAACAAGCTCTACGCGAGATCATGGTGGACGAACGTTTCGGGGCTGCCGGCGATCGGGTCGTGATCGAGGACAAGCTCACCGGCCGCGAAGTGTCACTGCTGGCGTTCAGCGATGGGCGCGACATCTTGCCCATGCCCACCGCGCAGGACCACAAACGTTTGTTGGATAACGACCGCGGTCCCAACACCGGCGGTATGGGGACTTTCTCGCCGTCTTCAAGTATGACGGCCGCTGAAATCGATGATGCCTGCAAACGTATGCTGCAGCCTGTCGTCGACGGCATGCGCGAAGAAGGCAATCCGTTCGTCGGCGTTCTCTACGGCGGCTTGATCCTGACCGATTCGGGCGTCCAGGTGTTGGAATACAACTGCCGCTTCGGTGATCCCGAAACCCAGGTGATTCTGCCCTTGCTCGAATCCGATCTGCTGGAAATCATGCTGGCCTGCGTGGAGGGCAATCTTGCCCAGGTGGCTCCGAACGTGCGATGGAGCGACGGCGCGGCGTTGTGTGTGGTACTGGCTTCGGGTGGCTATCCGGGGACCTACAAGAAAGGAATCGAAATTACCGGATTGAATTCTCTGCCGGATGATGTGTGGGCGTTTCACGCCGGGACGGCGCAGAAGAACGGCGCCATCGTCACCAACGGCGGACGAGTGTTGGGCGTGACCGCTCGCGGCCCGGATATCGACGCAGCGCGCAAGATCGTGTATGCGGGCGTTGAGAAGATCCACTTCGATGGAATGCAGTACCGCAACGACATTGCCAAACCGTCTTCGGCCTACGCGGCGGCGGGCGTCGACATCGATGCCGGAAATCGTGCCGTTGCCCTGATGAAAAAAGCCGTGGAATCGACCCACGGAGAGGAAGTCCTTGCCGGTGTAGGCGCGTTCGGCGGCTTGTTTCGGGCAACCCGGGTTTCCAGGATGAAGGATCCCGTGCTTTCCGGGTCGACGGACAGCGTGGGGACGAAGGTGATGCTCGGCGTGCAGTTGGGTCGCTATCACGACCTCGGCGTCGATCTTGTCAATCACTGCATCAACGACATTCTGGTCCAGGGCGCCCGGCCGCTGTTCTTTCTGGATTACATCGGCTGCAGCGCGACCGATCCGGACGTGGTCGCCGAACTGGTCGCCGGCGTGGCGGACGCCTGCCGCAAAGCGGATTGCGCCTTGTTGGGCGGCGAGACGGCCGAGCTGCCGGGAATGTACGTCGAGGGCCAACTGGATTTGGCCGGAGCGATCGTGGGAGTCGTGGAGCGCGAGGCGATCCTTCCCAGAGACGACATCCGGGCGGGCGACGTTCTCCTGGGACTGACCTCGTCGGGACCGCATACCAACGGCTTTTCCCTCATCCGCCGGGTCTTTGCCGGCGAAGATTTGCCCGCTTACAAAATGGCGGACGGCAGCACGCTGGCCGATGCCTTATTGGCGCCGCACCGTTCTTATTTACCCCAGCTTTCGAGACTGCTCGATCTGCCCGAGAGTCCGCTAAAAGCATTGGTGCACGTTACCGGCGGCGGCTTTTTTGACAATATTCCCAGGGCCTTGCCGGAAAACCTGGGTGCGCGGATTGAAAGCAGCGCGTGGTCCGTCCCACAGGTTTTTGAATTGATTCAAGACCGCGGCCGGATCGAACTCGAGGAAATGTATCGAGTCTTCAACATGGGCATCGGCATGATCGCCGTTGTCGACCCGGCCGACGTAGAGCTTGTGCAGGAATCTATTTCGGAAAACACGTACGCAATCGGCGAGGTGTGCGCGGGGAACGATGTCGTTCTCATTTAGCCGCTGACAAAAGAGAGGGACGTTCTGTGGCGGAAATGAAAAGGGATAACCGACTGGTCGTCTTGGCTTCCGGTTTTGGCAGCAACCTGCAGGCCATAATCGATGCCTGCGCGTCTGGCGATCTGGATGCTGAAGTCGCGGCCGTGGTCTGCGACCGTAAAAAGGCGTACTCGCTGGAGCGAGCGGAAGAGGCCGGCATTCCCAGCCGCTATCACCCGTGGAAGCCGTACAAGGAAGCGGGAAAGGACCGCCGGGTGTACGACGCAGATTTGGCGGAAATCGTCGCCGCATTCGGACCCGCGCTCGTGATTCTGGCGGGGTGGATGCGCGTGCTCACTTCGGCATTTCTGGATCGATATCCCATGCGGGTCGTCAATTTGCATCCTGCACTTCCGGGAACTTACCCCGGAACGCACGCCATCGAACGCGCCTGGAACGACTTTCAAGCCGGGGCGACCGACCGGACCGGCGTGATGGTGCATTACGTGCCCGATGAAGGCGTGGATGTCGGACCCGTGATCGCACAGGAGATCGTTCCGATTGCCAAAGAAGACACACTCGAATCCCTCGAGGAACGTATTCATCGAGTCGAGCACCGTTTGCTGGTCCAGGCGATTCAGCGAGCGTTGAAAACCATCGAAATTCAGTAAGGAGTGAAATAATGTCAGTTGCGTTGTTTTCCGTTGCGGATAAATCGAAATTAGCGGACTTTGCCGAAGGATTGGCATCGCTGGGTTGGGAATTCATTGCCAGCGGGGGAACGGCAAAATTACTGCGCGAAAACGAGATCGACGTGAAGGAAGTCGCAGACTACACCGGCTACCCGGAGATCCTGGGCGGCCGGGTCAAGACGCTGCACCCCGCCGTTCACGGTGGAATTCTCTCTCGTGAAAACGAGACCGATGCAGCCGATCTGGAAAAAATTTCCGCACAGCCGATCGATCTGATCGCGGTCAATCTCTATCCGTTTCGGGAGACGATCGCCAGGCCGAACGTAACACTGGAAGAAGCCATCGAGAAGATCGACATCGGCGGCGTGGCTTTGCTGCGTGCTGCGGCCAAAAATTTCCAACGCGTTACGGTTATCGTCGATACGGATGATTATGACCTCGTCCTGCAGGAGCTGCACGAGCATGCGGAGACGAGTTTGGAGACGCGCCGCCGACTGGCGGTGAAAGCTTTCGCCCACACCCAATCGTACGACGCAGCCATCAGCGCTTACCTGGCGCCCGGAGGCGCGGTCAACGTGCCGCTCTTCCCCATCCAGGAACTGCGCTACGGCGAAAATCCGCATCAATCGGCACTGCTGTACGGTTTTTCACCGGAAGCCGGACCGATGGGTGGAGAGCTGCTGCAGGGCAAACCGCTTTCGTACAACAACTTGCTCGATCTCGATGCTGCCTGGCGGGCTGCGATTTCGTTCGAGCGCCCGACGGTTTGCATCGTCAAACACCTTTCGCCATGCGGCCTGGCGTCGGCCGAGACGTTGGCTGCGGCCTACGATCCTGCGCTTGCTTCCGATCCGGTATCGGCTTTCGGAAGCGTGATCGCCGTGAATCGTGAGTTCGATCTGGCCGTGGCGAAGAAATTGGGCAAGTTATTCGTGGAGTGCATCATCGCTCCCGGCTTCAGCAAAGACGCGGCTGAATTGTTATCCAAGAAGGGAAATCTCAGGCTGCTGCGGATGCCTTCGATGGACCTAGATCCGGATTACGAACTGCGCTCGGTCAACGCGGGGATACTACGCCAGGACATCGACATGGGAGATCCACCGAAGACCGATTGGCGCGTCGCGACCAAGCGCGAGCCCAGCGAAGAAGAATGGACCGGTTTGCGCTTCGCCTGGAAAGCGTGCCAACACGTGAAATCCAACGCCATCGTCTTCGGCGTGGGCGAGGCGACCGTGGGGATCGGTGGCGGCCAACCCAACCGCGTCGATTGTGTGCGCATCGCGGCCGCGCGGGCGGGGGAAAAATCGAAAGGCGCCGTCATGGCCTCGGATGCTTTCTTCCCTTTCCCGGACTCGGTGGAGGAAGCGGCAAAATTCGGCATCACGGCCATCGTCCAACCGGGCGGTTCCGTTCGTGACGACCAATCGATCGAGGCCAGCGACCGATTGAATATCGCCATGGTCTTTACGGGTGTGCGGCATTTCCGTCACTGAATCGTTGTGGGAGAGATCGGATGAACGCTGAATTGTTCGAGCAGGGTGTTGCCCTAACGTTTGACGACGTTCTCGTGGTTCCGGGATACAGCCATGTGCTGCCCAGCGACACGGACGTCTCCGTGCAGCTTACGGAGAAGATTCGCTTGAACGTCCCTATTCTTTCGGCAGCCATGGATACCGTCACGGAAGCGAGACTGGCGATCGCGTTGGCGCGGCAAGGGGGGATTGGTGTCATCCACCGCAATTTGTCGCCCGAAGATCAAGCGGCCGAAGTGGACAAGGTCAAACGTTCGCAATCGGGTATGATCGTCGATCCGATTACACTCAAACCCGATGCCACAATTCAGGAAGCCGAAGACATCATGTCCCATTACCACATCAGTGGAATCCCGATTGTTGAGGACGGCGGCATTCTCGTCGGTATTCTCACCAATCGGGACATTCGTTTCCTCGACGCAGAAGATTATCGCAGTCCGGTGCGGGAATACATGACCAGTGAAAAGCTGGTGACGGGCCCGGTGGGCATCGACCTGACCGGTGCGAAGAGCTTGCTGCAGAAACACCGCATCGAGAAATTGCCGCTCGTGGATGAGAAGGGGGTGCTCAAGGGATTGATCACGGTGAAAGACATCCAAAAGGAGCGCGACTTTCCGCTGGCCGCGACGGACGAGCGGGGCAGGTTGATGGTCGGCGCAGCGGTGGGAGTCGGGGATGGATCGGATAAGCGCCTCGAAGGTTTGTTGGCCGTGGACGTGGATCTGATTGCCATCGACACGGCGCACGGCCACACCAAAGATGTGATCGGAGCCGTGAAGCGAATTCGCAACGTAGCTCCAGACCTGGCATTAATCGCCGGGAACGTCGTCACGCCGGAAGGGACCCAGGCGTTGATCGAAGCGGGTGTCGACGTGGTCAAAGTCGGAGTCGGCGCCGGTTCGATATGCACCACGCGCGTCGTCGCCGGTGTGGGAATGCCGCAGCTTTCCGCCATTCATGCCTGCGCAAGGGTGGCGAAGGAGCACGGTGTTCCCATCGTGGCCGACGGGGGTATCAAGTTCTCCGGGGACATCGTAAAAGCCGTTGCTGCCGGTGCGGATGCCGTCATGTTGGGCAATCTGCTCGCCGGTCTCGAGGAATCGCCGGGTGAGACCGTGCTTTTCGAAGGAAGGCAGTTCAAGGATTATCGCGGAATGGGCAGCATGGGCGCGATGAAGGGCTACGGCCGAGATCGATACGGCTCGGGCATCGTAGCGTCCGGGAAGACCGTTCCCGAAGGAATCGAGGGACGGGTTCCCTACAAAGGTCCGTTGGAGGAGTACGTCTATCAGCTCGTGGGCGGACTGCGATCCGGAATGGGATACGCAGGAGCGGCGAACCTCGAGGAACTGCAGCAGACTGCGCGCCTGATCCGCATAACGAACGCCGGCCTCATCGAAAGTCACCCGCACGACGTCGTGATTACGAAGGAAGCGCCGAATTACCAGGTGATGTAGACCTTTTGAGGCCGCAGCCGGTTGTCCTTACCCGGGATCGTATTTGGGTTACTGCTGGTCGAGTGTACGCCGTGAAGTAAATCCAAACCTCAAAATCGCACGTCGAAATGCAGGGGGAAGACCGCATCGATAGAATTTGCTTGCGCTTAGAGGAGCCACACCATGGGAAACGTGTTGGTGCTCTACTACAGCAGTGAGGGATCGACGGAGAAAATGGCCGAGTACGTTGCGGAAGGTGCGCGCAGCGTTGCGGACATCGATGTGCGCCTGAAATCGATCGATCTGGCCGGACGGGAAGATGTGCTTTGGTGCGACGGAATGGCAGTTGGCTCGCCCACCTACCTGGGCACGGTTGCGGCGGAGATGAAACGATTTTGGGAGGATCTGCTTCCCGTTTGGCAGAAGATCGACGGTAAAATCGGCTGTGCCTTCAGTTCGGAGGGTGGGTGGGGCGGCGGCGCCGAACTGACCTGCATGGCGATGATGACGATCATGCTCAATTACGGCATGCTGGTTTTTGGCGTGACGGATTACTCCGGCGAGCAGTTCACACTGCACTATGGGGCCACGCAAGCCGGAGATCCGCGCGGTGAGAAAGAGGTCGAAGCATGCCGCCGGCTGGGAAGACGCCTGGCGGAGTGGGTGGCGATCTATTTCGACGGCCGTAAAGATTTACACCCAGGCAAGGCGGATTACAAACGACTTCCGTGAGATTTAAAGATCATTGTTCCTGCCATTTTCCGTGCATTCAATACGCTTCATTCCCGGAACAGAATCGATGTGTGTTGTGGAGTGGCAAGATGGTAGGATTGGTGTAAGATCAGATGTGGATCTGGTGGTTTTGAAAGTCGTGTAATATTTACCTAAACGAAACCCCTCTCTGTGGTTCTCGAGGAGCTGTGTCGATGGAAATCGCCATTCTCATTGTCGGAATCGTGATCCTGGGCGTTGTTCTTGTCTCCGCGCAATTGTTATTCCGTAAGGTGACTTCCCTCAATGCGAAGATCGAGTCGAATCTCGTCCATCGGAATGACCTGGAGGAACTGGACGAATTTCTAGAGCGTTATGACCGGGATATCAATTTCCTGTCGACGATGATGACGCGGCAGTCCCACATCCATCCCGCTCGTTTCGAGCACGAATTCAAAATCCTCACCGAAATCTGGGATTCTTTGATTTCCTTCCGCAGGGCGACCAACTTGATGAAACCGGAGATCATGAAAGACTCCCCGATCAAACCCGACGAACAGCGTAAAGCGGAGATCCTCGCAGCGTTTGCCACGGCGTATACAGATGTATACAAACGGATCGAACAGAATCGCCCCTTCTATCCGGCGGCGGTTTGCGAACAGCTTTTGGGTCTGATCCGTTTGATGGAAGATGAAGGATTGGACGATTGGAGCCGATCCCCGGATCCACATTTACGCGGTTTCGAATCCGAGTATTGGGAGATGGGTCTGGACAGTAAGAAGCGCATCATCACCGCGATCGACGGCATCTGCCAGGCAATCCGTGTACGCATTATGGGATAAGACTGCTCAATTTGAGCTGTATACGCCGTAAAAAGTGACTCCCCCTGAAGCGACGACAGTGTGATGGATCTGGATTCGAGATCGGAGGCATCGATCAGTATCTACTCGTTGACCTGCGGCATTTACGCCTCGCTCAACCCAATCTCCAGCCAATAAGTCTAGCGGCAGGGCATGAAAGACAAGCGCAAGTTGTGGAATCGAAAACAAAAACTGCTGCGGGGCGCGCTTGCCGGATCTCAGGATCTGGAGGCGGGCATCGACCTTTTTCTCGAACAACACGCCACGCCGCGGAAATCGCACCGTCCGACGTGTCTTCTTTCGCAGACGAGTTGTGGTGCAACGCAGGGGAGGACGTGATCCGGCGCGTCGATCCTGCCTGAAGCGGGTTATGGAAGAAGGAGTCGTATCGCAGTCTGCGAAGGGACTGATCGATTATTGGAGCCGGCGGACTATTGCGGGACTGCTGTTGATGCCCCCTACCCGGCATGATTTCATCCAGCTGAACCAGGCGTGCCGCCTGAAACAGAAGTTCGTTGTGTAGTATTTGATTTCTGGCGCAGGTATTGGAGGGACCAGTGCAAAAAACTTCATCGGAACTCAATGCACCTTGTGGCCTGTACTGCGGCGTTTGCAGGATCCATCAAACGACTTTGGAAAACGATTTGACCTACCTGAAAAGGTTGGGCAAGCTATACGCACGTCGATTTCCACAGATTTCCGCCTTGCCCGTAGAGGAACTGCTTTGCGATGGCTGCCTGTCATCCAGACGCTTTCCTTCTTGCCGGGTATGTGCGATCAGGGATTGCACGCAATCCAAAGGGATCGAAGGCTGTCATGTCTGTGGGGAATTCCCTTGCGGGCGGATCGAGGAATTTCCGATCCCTTCGGGAAAGAAAGCGATTCTACGCGCCGTACCATATCGGCGGGAGCATGGAACCGAGGCCTGGACTCGCTCTGAAATCGATCGGTACCACTGCCCGGCTTGCGGGGAGTATTTATTTCGGGGCGTGCAACAATGTTCGGCATGCCGCGCGACGGTGGATTTGGATTGAGTGGAATCGTCCGTGTTTTTCCGGGGATCTCGCCGGGAAGTTTTCCAATCAGGATCGTCCCGCGTAACCTCACGTGCTTCGGTGTTAACAAACAAGGAGTTGGCGTATTTTTGATAGCGCGTGGCACTGAAATCCATCAATCTGGAGTGTGGGTATGAATCGCAGTTCGGACGTGCGTTTATCCTTCGTGGACGTCATTTGGCCGGGTAGCGGTCTTTTACGAGAAGCAATCTGGATCGGCGGCGGAGTCTTGTTGACTGCGCTGTTGACCAGAATAGAAATTCCACTTACACCGGTTCCGATTACCGGGCAGACGTTTGCTGTTTTACTCGTGGGAGCTTTACTGGGCAGCAAACGGGGCGCTTTGAGCATGATCGCCTACATCGGCGCCGGTTTGGCCGGGGCACCGGTATTTTCGCACGGCGGCTGGGGATTGTCCCACCTTGCAGGTCCTACCGGCGGCTACCTGGTGGGATTCGTGATCGCCGCCTTTCTGGTCGGGAAGCTGAGCGAGCGTGGCTGGGACCGCCGCCTCAGCCGTACGGTGTTTGCCATGGCCTTCGGAACGACCGCGATCTACATCGCGGGTTGTCTGTGGCTGGCGCAATCCGTAGGTTGGAACGCGGTGTTGGAAGTTGGTGTACTTCCTTTTCTCATCGGCGACGGATTGAAGGTCGTGTTGGCCGCGATCGCATTACCCTCCGGGTGGGCGATTTTGAACCTGCAGCAGTCGCAGGGATTCCGGCCTTCCAAACAACGGATAGAGAGCGTTCGAACTCGTCAGCAAAAACATCCGCTCGATTGATATCTTCGATTGACGCTCCTCTCATAGCGTTCCTTTATCGCTGCCTGCAGGTGCGTTTCAAGGCCAGCGTCCGGTTCGATACGCTTCGACTTTGGGAGATGCGTGAGACCTATTACCCATCACGAACTCGTCCTGCTTGTTGTAGAATTATTAATGCCACCAGTCGGGAGGACGGGTTAAAGTGGCAGTTTTCGAAGACGAAACGTGCGATACCGAGTTCGACTATGCCAAGGGAGCAGAATTATCACAGTCAAAGGCTGTGGTCCTGGTGCTCACGGGGGCGGAGCTTGGAAAACGCTTCCCCTTGAACGGCAGGCCGGCGATTATCGGGCGCAATCCTGCAAAAGCGAACATCGTCATCTCAGACCGTACCGTCTCCGCTATTCATTCCCGCATCGATTTCAACCCTCGCAATCAACAGTACACGATTACCGATCTGCAGAGCAGAAACGGCATCCTGGTCAATTTTGAAAAAAAGGACACCTCCGAACTGAACAACGGGGATAAGATCTTCGTTGGCGCCACGGTGCTGAAATTCACCTACGAAGACGATTTCGAGGTCAAGTTCCATACGAAGCTCAACGAGATCATGAACATCGACGATCTCACCGGGCTTCCCGTAAAGCGCATCCTCGATCGCGAATTCAAGTTGGAATTCTTCCGCTGCAAACGTAACGGGAGGAAATTGTCCCTCTTGATGATGGACATGGACGGGTTGAAACGCATCAATGACACTCACGGTCACTTGATGGGATCCTTTTCCATCTCCGAATCGGGAAAGATCATCCGAAAAACGATCGGACGGAAAGGCGTGGCGAGTCGCTACGGTGGTGATGAGTTCATCGCCTTCTTGCGTAACACGCCGCTTTCGAAAGCAGAGACGATCGGCGAGTCGATTCGCACGAAAATCGAGGGACACAATTTCACGCGCAACGACGTCAGCGTACAACCCACGATCAGCATCGGCGTCGCCGAAATCTCCGACGAGATGCAATCGCCGGAAGACCTGGTCAAATTTGCGGATGAAGCGCTTTATCGGGCCAAGGAAGCCGGCCGCAATACGGTATCGCGATAATTAAGCATCTGCTACCCTCTTGATATCCAGACACTAACCTCCCTGCTCCGTCAGCCACCATTTGACTTTAAAGATCATCAATAGACATCCAGAAACACGATTGTGGCTTTCCCAACAGGGCAATCCTGCATCCTGGTGGAGTGGACTTTACGTGATGGATTGCTGAGTGGGGATCCTCATTCAGCTGCATAGGTTCCTGATTTACATACAAATATCGACAGCGGATTAATCTCAGGCGTCAGCGGTATCCGTTACGGAAGCCGCCTGAAGATCTTCTCAGACGGCCCATACTTAACTCCTTTCTGTGTCCGAATCCGAACATCTGGTCTATTTACAGCTAACTTACGGATCAAACACGATCAACCGATTTCCAAATATAGTGAATAGTGTCAATCGGTATCAGACCGATGAGATGGGTTGCAGGTTATTGCAATCGTGATGGAACAGGAAGTTGACAGCTTGGATAAAGGATCGGAACGATGAAGCCTGCTCATACACGGCTCTACACTGCGAGAGAAGCTGCTAGCTACCTGGGGGTAAGTCTCGCCACTTTGAATCGCGTGGAGAGGGACGGCCATCTCGTGCCATTCCGGACCCACGGCGGACATCGTCGCTACAGCAAGACGATGCTGGACGAGTATCTCGAGAGCAACAAGGAACGTTGGTTGAAGGGCGGAGATGGATGATGACTCTCGGCGAAGCTGAGTTCGAATTCGAGGCGCGCTGAAGACCGTTACGTGTAACGGCTGATAGCCGGCCTCATCGAGTAGGAATGGTTTCTATGACGACAGAAGCGGAAACTCCAACCGAAACGAAAAATCCGGATCCCACCGTCAAGGGGGGAGCAAAATCGACGAACCCACAAATCAGCGCGGGCGGAATCGTCCTCTCGACGGTGTATCACGGCTTGTTCGAACCCCTGCAATCGATCAGTGGCTACATCGAACTCATCCTGGACGGCAAGGTGCCCGACCCAAAGCAGCGCATGGAGTTCTTGTGTATTTCCTATCGCGAGGCGCAATACCTGGCCAACCGCTTCCGGGATCTAATCGTTGCCTCCTCGATCGAGACGGGCGAGTTTGAACTCAAACTCGCGAAGTACTCCATAGAGACGCTCATGCGGCGTTGCATTCAACAACTGACGTTCAAGGCGGATGCCAAAGGCATTCTCCTCCAGGACAGCACCTCGGAACTTCCGCTGGTGGAAGGCGATGAAAGCCTGATCAACACCGCAATGTTGAACATCCTGGACACGCTGATTAAATTCGCCCCTACCAACGCACGAATGACGGTGACCGCCGGGTTGGAAGATGATCAGCTGATCGTCCGAACAACCGACAGCAGTGGTGGAATGACGAAGGAAGACTTGGCGAAATTGGGTCGCCAATCCGCAGATTCGTCCGATCCTCGCACGGGTGCAACCGCCGGATTGGGCTTGGGGCTGGCGATCGCCAGGCACATCATCGAAGCGCACGGCGGGCGTATCTGGTTTGAAGAAGCCCAGGGGGAGGGGAGTTCGCTCAATTTCAAGTTGCCGCTCAAGGCAAAGGTCAAGAAAGTCAAGCGGCCGGTTTCGACGAATCCGAAGATATTGATCGTCGACGACGAGCCGGCGTTCCTGCATGTAATCGAGTATGCCTTGCAGCACGAAGGGTATGAGACGCTCAAGGCCGGCAACGGCATCAAGGCCCTGGAATTCGTCGAGAACGAGCAAGTAGATCTCGTCATTTTGGACGTCATGCTGCCGGGCATGGACGGTTACGAAGTCTGTCACCGCCTGCAAGCAAAGCCCCAGACGGCTGACATTCCCGTAATGATGATTTCAGCCAAGTCCCGTGTGGAGGACAAGGCCACTGCGATGCGGGTGGGCGCCAAGCTTTACCTCGAAAAACCGTTCGGCATGGGCGAGCTCATCATTGCCGTGAAAAAGCTGCTTGCCGGTACGGGCGGCCAGGATGGAGAAAAAGATGGCATACCAATCGTCAGCGAGTAATCCGCTCCCGAGCCAGTCGCTGGGCCAGGTCTTGATCGATGCGAAGCTGATCACCACCGAACAATTGAGCCGGGCACAGGAAATGGAAAAAGCCTCCGGAAAACGGCTGGGCAGCATCCTCATCGATAACGGCTGGGTGAATTCAGAAAGCCTGGCGATGGCATTGAGCCTGCATTTGAGTTTGCCCCTTATTGACTTGAAGCGACACCTCGTTCAGGCGGAAGCGCTGAAAAGCATTCCGGAGGACATCGCTCGAAAGCGCCATCTCGTTCCACTCGACATCGTCGACGGCGCGCTCGCGGTCGTCATGGAAGATCCCACGGACATCGAAGCGATCGAGGAGCTTACCGCCCGCTCCGGGAGACGGGTTTTACCGCTCGTGGGTGTGCGTGCGGACATTCATTCTGCGATCGATCTCAACTATCGCGCCCGGGACGAGATCGAGAAGGAGATCGCCGAGTTTGCACCCTCGGTCGACTACGCCCTGCCGGAGGAAATGATCCTGGTTTCGGACGAGATCGATCAAGACCCGGTCGTGCGTTCTGTCGACTTGATGCTCGAGCAGGCTTACCGGGATCGGGCTTCGGACATTCATATTGCTCCGGATCGCGACGGGATTAAAGTCCGTTTCCGCATCGATGGGGCGATGCGCGAGATACTCTCGCTGCCCAAGGGCAGCCATCTGCCGCTTCTGTCGCGGATCAAAGTACTGGCGGATATCAACATCGCTGAACGCAGACGCCCGCAGGATGGCCAATTCGCGTGTACGTTCGACGGCGAGGAAGTCTTCTTCCGCGTAGCGACCAGCGACACGACGTGGGGTGAGATGGTCGTCCTTCGTCTCCTGGGACGCTCGGACACGATCCTGGATTTGCCCGGGCTCGGGTTTCTGCCGGCGCCGTTGACCAGTTTCAACAGCATGATTCGTGCGCCTTTTGGCATGGTGCTGGTCTGCGGCCCGACGGGAAGCGGGAAGACGACCACGCTCTACGCAGCGCTCAATCAACTCGATCGCGACGAACTTCACATTCTGACGATCGAGGACCCCGTGGAATACAACTTTCCGGGAATCAACCAGATCCAGGTCAACCGGGCTGCGGGAATCGTCTTCGCCTCCGGCTTGCGCGGCATCATGCGCCTGGACCCCGACGTGATCATGGTGGGGGAAATTCGTGACAGCGAGACGGCGAACACGGCGGTTCAAGCCGCGTTGACCGGCCACACGGTGCTATCTTCGATTCACGCCAATGATGCCCCGGGCGCTTTGATCCGTTTGGCCGATCTCGGCGTCGAACGCTATCTGTTGGTATCGAGTGTGGTGGGAATCGTGGCGCAGCGTCTCGTACGGCAGATCTGCCCTCACTGCCGCATTGAAAAGGAACCCACGCTTCAAGAACGCGCCGCATACCGCGAGGAGATGGGACAAGAACTGCTGAGCTGCTACGCAGGTGAGGGCTGTAACTTCTGTGGCCAGACGGGATATCTTGGCCGGACTGGCGTTTTCGAAGTTTTAACGGTGAGCGATTCGATTCGCGAATTGCTGCTGCGTTCGGCGAGCGCCTCTGAAATGAAGGCCGAAGCGGCGCGGCGCGGGATGATCCCCATGCGGCGGGACGGGATGTTGAAGGTCAAGCAGGGAGTGACGACTCCGAGTGAGGTCATGAAGAATGTTTATACGCTGGGATGATCCGCAGATGAGACTCGACCGGTTGGACGCCGAAGGATAGCGCAATGCCTTACAAATATCTGGCCTACTCACCGCAGGGTGAAAAGCTCGAAGGGATTCTCGACGTCGAGAAGGAAGATGTTGCGGAACGCATACTCTTCGAGCGAAACCTGACCATCGCTGATTTGCAGGAGGTGCGCAAGCGTTTCGATCTCAGCCGCTGGTTTCCTTCCCTTTTCGGGCCCAAGAAGCGCGACGTGATTTTGTTCTCGCGGCAGCTGGCAACTTTGGTCGACGCCGGCGTGGCATTGATGTCCGCCCTGCGGCTTCTTGGCGAACACGTGACGAACAAATCGCTGAGCGAGTCCATTCACGCGATCGAGGAAGACGTCCGCATGGGCAGCTCGCTTTCCGATGCCATGGAAAAGCACCCCCTGGCCTTCGACAACATTTACTGCCGCATGGTCGAAGTCGGTCAGCGGACGGGGAATTTCGGCGTGATCCTGCGGCAGCTCGCCACCTACATGGAGAAGGCGCAGGCTACGGCTTCGAAGATCCGCGGTGCCATGGCCTATCCCGTCGGCATTCTGATGCTGGCGGTCGTCGTGGCAATCATCATCATCAACGTTACCCTGCCGCCCCTGATGGGGTTGTTCGAGGAATTCGGCGCCGATTTACCCTGGACGACGAAATTGCTCCTGGCGCTGGTCAACGCATTCACGGCCTACAACGTCTATTTGTTCGCAGGCGCTTCTTTAATCGCCGTCTTCCTCACCTGGTACATTTCGACAGAAGAAGGGCACCGGCGCCGGGATGCGTTCATGCTCAGGCTGCCGATTCTGGGCCGCATCCTCGTTCAGGGAACCGTGTCTCGGATCAGCCGTACGATGGCAACGCTGCTGCAGGCCGGATTGCCCTTGCCGGACGTCATCGAGCTGACCCGACAGACCGTGGGCAACGTCGTCATCTCCGCAGCCTTGGAGAACGTGCGCCAGGAGACTCTCCAGGGACGGACGGTGTCGGATCCGTTTTCGCGTATCCCCTACTTCCCCCAGATGGTTTCCTTCATGCTGCGCATCGGAGAAGAAACGGGAACGATGGACAGCCATCTGGAGACGTTGGCCGACTTTTACGAAGACGAAGCTGATCGATCGATAAAGACGATGACTTCTCTGCTGGAACCGGCGATGACCATTTTCGTCGGATTGGTCGTCGGCTTCGTGGCCGTGTCTGTGATCATGCCCATGTATCAATTGTTGGGAGCGATTAAATGATTCGCGCGGCTTCCCGGACGATGCTGCACTGCGACGAGCGCGGTCAGTCGCTGGTGGAAGAGTTGATCGCATTGGCCATCCTGGCTTTATCGGTGGGCATCCTGCTCACTTCGATCTACACCGGCACGGCCGGCGTGAAGGCCAAACACCGCCAGGTTAGCGCGGAGATGCTCGCCCGCTCCCAGCTCGAATTGATCCAGGACGCGCCGTACAGCGCCGATCCGATTTCCGCGCCGTATCCCGCCGTTGCGGCGGAGCCGGGCTATTCGGTCAACGTCAACATCGAGTACTGGCGAGCCTCCAGCGAGACGTTCATCAGTTCGCTGTGGGACGATGGGATGCAGAAGATCACCGTCTCGGTTTCGGGAAGCGAAGGTGCGATTCTCGACATGACCTGCTACAAGGTGGATCGTTGATGGAAGGGTTGGCTGTTGCGTTGAAGCTACTGCGAATATGCAAAGGCCGTATGCGGCGAGCGGTTCCAAACGATCGCGGCGCCACGATTCCGGAACTGATGGTTTCCATGTTCATCACGGCCTCTGTGGCCGGGTTGATCGGCACTGCGGTGTTCCAGTTCTTCACCGTCTCTTCGAACGGGAACGATCGTTTGAGCGTGCTGCAGAGCCTGCAGAATGCATCCGTCTGGCTGGGCCGAGACGTCAGCGAAGCACAAACGGCCACGGGCGGCAGCGGACTCGAATACGGCACGCTGACCACGGGCGATCCCAGCGTGGAATATCGCTATTCCTACGATCCTGCGAACAAGACGCTCGTTCGAGAGCAATTACTGGGCGGCGTCGTGCAATCGACTCTCGTCGTTGCCAGGCGAATCGAAAATCAAGGCGACATCGTATTTTCCGTGAGCGGAAATCTGATTCATATGTCGATCACGGCAACCAGCGACGACGGCGCCGTTTCCGAAACGAAATCGCTGGACTTGGCCATGCGTGTGCACTGATGTTGCATGGATGGATGCTTTACGGAGATGCAAAGACCGGCGAAAGAGCACGAAACGGGTTGGGCGTAATGCCGAAAGGATTGAGGGAATCGGGTCGGATGGGTGAAATTGCGACATCCCTGTTCGTCAGAATCACGGACGGACTTCGACGACTCCATACCGCGGAAGCCGGAAAGACGCTGCCGGCTGCCCTGTGGGTGCTCGCCATCGGTGCGATTCTCATGGGACCGTTCCTTTCTCACGTGAGCACCAGCCTCATCGCCGGTCTCGATTTGGGAGACGACCAGCGGGCGCAGTACGCTGCGGATGCGGGGATCGAATTTACGATCTGGAAACTGCTGCATGATTCAGCCTATCGTACTTCGGTCGATGCCAGCCCGGGAAGCCCGGTGGCGCTTCCTGCGATCGCGGTCAACCAACTGCTGGTCGACATCGGCGCCGAGACGATCGCCAGCGGCGGCTGGACGGTCATGGCGGACGCACCGGATCGTGTGCGCGCTGGGGGTGCGCTTTGTTATACCGGCGGTGATACCATCTACGCCTTACGCGGCAATAATTCGCGTGATTTTTGGCGCTACAGCATCTCGGGAAATAGCTGGACGCGCCTAGACGATACACCGGATAGAATCGGCGCCGGCGGGTCGCTCGCCTGCACGGGCGGTGATTATATTTACGCGCTGCGCGGCAACAACCAGCGTGATTTTTATCGCTATCGAATCTCAGCGGATACCTGGCAGACCATGCGGCGCGCACCGGCGCGCATTGACGCCGGCGGTGCATTGGCGTATCCGGGCGGCGATGACATTTATGCCCTGCGGGGGAACAATCAAAACAGCTTCTATCGCTACAGCATTTCACGCGATCGTTGGTACAGTATGCGCAACGCACCCGACCGTGTGCGCGAGGGCGGCTCGCTCACCTACGCCGGCGGCGACGACTTGTACGCCTTCCGGGGCCGCAATTCGACGGACTTCTGGCGCTACAGCATTTCCGCCAACCGATGGTATTCCGAGACAAATGCGCCGGATCGGGTGCGCGACGGGGGATCGTTGGCTTACGATCAAAACGGTTCTGTCTACGCATTGCGCGGCAACAGCGCAACGGACTTCTGGCGCTACGACATTTCCAGCGGCAGTTGGTCGACCCAACCCGCCGCCCCGGCGACAATCGATGAAGGCGCAGCGCTGGTTTATACGGGAAGCAACGTCTTATATGCGCTGCGCGGCAACAATCAACCACACTTCGGCCGCTACGAAGCCACTGGATCTCGGTATGAGATCGTTTCCCAGGCGGGGGACTTAACCATCACCAGTTTGATCGAGATTGCGGGATCGAACGTGACCGTTCTGTCGTGGGATATTAATTGAGAGGAGCGGAAATCCAGCTATGGATGCAGCAAAAAGGAAAGCGGACAGACAGGTAAACATTCTGGATCTGAACATTCTTCCGCCGCGCTATCGCCGCCGCAGGCTGTCGCTGCGCACATTGCGGCTTTGGCTGATGCTGCTGGCTTTTACCGGTCTGATCTATCCCAGTTACGTGGTCTACCGCCGGGCCGACGTGGCGTTGAAGCGTCAGGAATCGAAGCTTGCCGGGGTTCAAATGGTCCTCGATGAGTACGAACCGCTCGCGGCGGAGAAAGATGAGCTTGTAACGCAGATCGAGGAGGTAAAGGATCAGAGCCTGGAAATCGAAGCGATGGCCGAAAACGCAGTGATCCAGGAGATCGTTTGGAGTGAGATTCTGCAGTCCGCCGTGCAGACGATCCCCAAGGGAATAGAACTCATCAGTATCGGCCAGCTCGACAACGAGGTTCGAATCGTGGGCCTGGCAGAGAATCGCCGTCTTCCGCCGAACCTGCTGGATGACCTCATGGACACGGGACACTTCGTCGAAGGGCGTATCGAATACATGGTCCAGCAGCTTCCCGAGGAAACTGAAAGCGAGGAAGTCGTCACGACCGTGTCGACGGCGGAGTATGAATTCGAGATCATGCTCGATATTGGAGTCGCAGATGAGAAGATTCCGTGATGGTGGTGTGTGCATTATTCAACGGATCAGGGCGTTTTTACCGCAACGGCGATATCCGACTCAGCGTGCAGGGAGTGGCTTGATATGCTGAAAAAGATCTGGAACTGGATCAAGGAAAATCCTACATGGGTCATGCTGGGTTTTACAATCGTGTTTGCCGGCGTGAATCTGATCTTGTTGGGGGGTAAATTCCAGAAAGAACGGCTGACGCAGCAATTGGCGCAGCAGGTCCAGGCACTCGAGTCGAACGTGCAGCTCCTGCGAGAAGCTGACAATGAAGGCTTGCAGAAACTCCAGGATGAATTGGATGCCGCACAGAGTTACCTGGCATCTCTCGAAGAGACTTTTCCGGACTTGGAAACGTCGTTCGATTTGTACCGCCGGGGCTTTACGCTGGCGATTGCGAACGACGTGGAAGTGATGAGTGTTCACAGCCTGGGCGCGGAAGCCCAAACCACGATTTTCGGTTCGCTTGAAGTGACCAGCTACAGCGTCGCGGCTTCAGCAGATCTGGAACAATGTCTGGCGTATTTGGCGAGCCTGGAAAGCGAGGGACTGGAGACCCTGGCGCTGAACAACATCAACATCGAACCCGGCCTTGAGGCATGCAATTTCGACGCCCGCATCGCCGGTATCACGCCGCTGGATATCGAATGATGTTCTCGTTTCGTTCGCCGTGCTGTGCGCTCGCCATCGAGCGCAAGGAGGAATCTCTTGCTAGGTAGGAAGGTCGTTACGTTGGATTTCGACGGACGTGACATTCGGCTGCTCGTCGTTCGTGGGAAGCGCGCTTTACGCTGGTCGACGGTCTCCGTCTCTCCGGATTTGATGAATCAGGGCGTGATCCAGGAGAGCGAGCGGATGGGTGCGGGGCTGGCGCGTTTCCTCAGCGTGAACAAAGCTTCCAGACGCAGGGTCGTGACCAGCGTCACCGGGCACCGGTCCGTCTCCCGGCTGCTTGCCTTGCCGGAAATCAATCCCGATCTGCTGGACGATGCGATTCGGCGCAAGGCCAAGCAGGAGATGCCGCTGCCTCTCGATGAGACATATCTCTCATGGGAGGTTGTCCGGCAGGAGGAAGACCAGATTTTGGTATACGCCCTGGCAGTGCCGCGATTGATGATCGATCGCCAGGTGGAGACGCTGCGGGCGGCGAAGATCAAACCCGGCGTCATGGATCTAAAGCCGCTGGCGCTCATTCGCGCGGTACATCAAAGCAATGCGGTCATCGTCAATCTCGAAGAGCAAGGCATCGGCGTGATCATCGTCGTTGGAGGCGTGCCAATTATTGTGCGAAGTATGCCGCAGGGCGATGGGAAACCCAACCCGGCCGCGGCCATCGACAGGCTGTCGCTGGAACTGACGCGCACGGTCCAGTTTCACAACGACAGCAACCGGGACCGCCCGCTGGACCCACGCACGCCGGTTTTCGTGACTGGAGCTCCGTTCGACGATCCGAAAATGATCGAACTGTTGAAATCGAAAGTGTCTTTTCCGATTCAACTCCCGCAGCCGCCCATGCGCCTGCCCCAGGAATTTCCTGTGGCGACCTACGCCGCCAATCTGGGCCTGGCGATGAAAAAGGTGTGAGAGCGATGATGGCGCTTTTTTTCGCCTTGCTGGGAACGGTGGTCGGCAGTTTTTTGAACGTATGTATCGATCGTTTGCCGAACGGCAGGTCGATCGTCTCGCCGCCTTCGAAGTGTGATGCTTGTGGGCGGCGTTTGAAGGCGGTCGATTTGATCCCCGTCGTCAGCTACCTGCTGCGCCGAGGACGATGCCGTTATTGCAAAACGCCGATTCCGCGGCGTTGTTTCTGGGTTGAATTGGGGACGGGTGTACTCTTCGGCTTGATTTGGCTGCGTTTTTCTTCGAGTACCTATGCGGGTTTCGTCGCATGCTGCAGCGCCATTCTGATCGTAATTCTGGTCATCGACCTGGAACATCGGAAGATATTCAACCGCGTCGTCTATCCGGCGATCGGCTTTGCTTTGATCTCCGCCCTGATTTTCCCGGAGCCGACGCTCGGCGAACGCTTGCTCGGTGGTTTACTCGGTTCGGGATTGTTATTCCTGCTGGCGATTGTTAACCCAACCGGGATGGGCATGGGAGACGTCAAATTGATGGGGTTCATCGGCCTGGTTGTGGGTTTCCCCCACGTGATTTTGGCCTTGTTCTTGTCGTTCGTTTTGGGAGGCTTGATTTCCGGCGCCCTGTTGATGGCGGGTCGAATTGGGCGGCGAGATCCGATTGCATTCGCGCCCTTCCTGGCGCTCGGGGCGCTGACGACTCTGTTTTATGGCGAGCAGATCATTCGTTGGTGGTCAAGATAGGATTGCGATGGACATCAACTCATTGTTGAAATTCACTGCCGAGATCGGAGCCTCCGATCTTCACCTGCGTGCCGGATCGCCGCCTATCTATCGCGTGCATGGGAAACTCGTCCCGGCGACCGATCAAGATCCCCTTTCGGCGGATGCGACCATTCAAGCCTTCGAACAGATCAGCGACGACGCCACCCGGCAGCGGTTCGCTGCGAACAGGGACCTGGATTTCTCCTACACGCTGTCCGATACAGCTCGTTACCGGGTCAACGCCAGCTTGCAGCGCGGCAGCATCAGCCTGGCGTTCCGCCGGATAGCCGTCGCGGTGCCGACTATCGACGAATTGGAACTTCCCGGCATATGCAAAACCCTGGCCATTAAACCCCGCGGGCTGATCCTCGTCACCGGTCCTACGGGCAGTGGAAAATCGACTACCCTGGCCGCCATGATCGAATATCTCAACCAGAACGATGCGCGTCTCATCGTGACGATCGAGGATCCGATCGAGTTCATCTATCGAGACAAACGCTGCGTAATCACACAGCGGGAAATTGGCAAGGATACGCAGTCCTTCGCTGCGGCGCTGCGTGCCGCATTGCGCCAGGACGTGGATGTGATTCTGGTGGGGGAAATGCGCGATCCGGAGACCATGGCAGCGTGCCTCACCGCCGCCGAGACCGGCCACCTGGTGCTTTCGACGCTGCATACCCCCGGTGCACCTTCGACGATCGATCGAATTATCGATTCCTTCCCGCCGCATCAGCAAGGACAAATCCGCATGCAGCTTTCCTTGACGCTGGAAGCGGTCCTTTCACAGACCCTGGTACCCCGCCTGGATGCGGGAGGGCGCGTGGCGGCAGTGGAAGTGATGCTGGCCAATGCGGCGATTCGCAACCTGATCCGCGAGGGCAAAACGCACCAGATGAACAGCGTGCTGCAGACCGGCGCGCAGGAAGGGATGCAGACTCTCGAACAGGCGCTGAAGGATTTGTATCGACGGAAGGTAATCGCTTTGGATGATGCCTGCGCCGTTGCCCACGACGAGCAAGGGCTGCGCGCTTTAATCGAACGAGGTTGAGATGAAGCCAATTCACAGCAGGGACGGCGTTTTTGTAGGCGATGGATGACTTGGGATTGAAAGGGTCTTGTAAGTACGAATGTAAAGGTTGTATGCAATACTACTACTGTGTGAACGGGACAAAGGAGGGCATTTGGTTTGAATTCATGAAATAAGTGCGGGTTGATTTTTACTCGTTGAATCAGGTCGAAATCAAAGAATTTAAGCGGAGGTGTTCCAATGTTGAAAAGATTACAGCGAAACGAAGAAGGTTTTACACTGGTCGAATTGCTGGTGACTATTGCCATCATGGGCGTGTTGTTCGGCATCGTCACCCTGGCGCTGAACGGTTTGAGCACGTCGGCGACCGCCAACACCAAAGCCGCCGAGCTGGACCAGGTCCAGACTGCCGTCGACATCTACCTGGCGACGAATTATCCAACGATTACGACCATCACACCGAGAGCAGCTGCGGCTGTCATCACGGCAGCCGACGCGGACTGTGATTTTTGTTCCTACCTGAGATCTCTGCCCACGGAATACACCTATTCATGGGCCGCTGACGGAACCGTTACGCAGCCATAACGGCTGCGGATTGCAGATTCATTCGATCTCGCTGAAGAGACTGAGTATCGAAATCTAGTACAGGCAAAATATAAAAAGACCTCTTTGCAATATCGAAAGAGGTCTTTTTTCAATAATCGATGACGTTGCAGTGGTCGATCTGCGTGGTAATTATCAGAACCCTCGCTGCTGTCCTTCCCAGGGCGGTGGTTTGCCTGCTATGAACTCCTCGACGCTTGGTCCCTGCAGCTTACTCAGGCGCATCAAGCCGTATAGATACGTGCCGATCAGCAAGATGACAATCAAAGGCCAACCCAGGATTATTTTCGAAACGCCCAATGCATCGAGTGAACCTCGCTGATATAGCCAGAATTCGAAACCCAGGCGGGCGGCAAAGACCCCGCTCCAGATCAGCGTGACCTCGTTATAAGCCGGCAGGACTTGTGGGTGCCAATACCAGTCCAAGGGCCAGCGCCGGACAACGAAGCTGGTCCAGGCTACGAGCGGCCGTCTCAGCGCCACACTGACGACGCAGAGCAGTGCGGTGAGGGAACCGGATATCAAACCCGGGAAGAAGAAGCCCGCCTCGGAGCCGCTGATCCTGACGAACAGCGCCGCGAGGACCACGCCGCCGAAGCCCGCCAGGGAGTAACGCAGCGGCTCTCGGCGCAGGAGGCGGATAATTGAGATGATGCCCGCTGCTCCAATGGATCCCCAAACTGCGAGCTTCAGTCCCAACAACGAATTGGCGATCAGAAAGGCCAACAAAGGGAAAATCGAATCGAATAATCCGGCGCTTCTCCCGGCAAACACCATGCGGAGTTCCTCGACCAATTCCCTGCGCTTATCCATCGACTCGCTTTCCCATCCAGAAACGCTGCCAATCGCCGTTGCTGGCTTGCAGCGCGAGGAAGACATATAAACTTGCGGTGAGAAAGCCAAGCACGACCATCAACGTCACCCATACGAGGGCGCGCGCGATGGATTTCTCTCGGAACACGACCCACGCCGAAAACAACGCAAATCCGGTGTACAGGTCCACCATGGACACCACGCCCCAGGGGTTGCGCAGCAGTTGTATGCCGTCCGCTGCGAAGTCCCCGATCGAGAAGCCATACATCAAGCTTGCCGTCATGGCGATCATTCCGCAGACGGACAACAGCTTTGCAAATCGCATGTCTATTCGCTCCGCTCAAACAACCAGGATTATTCCAAAGGCGAGTTCGGCGAGGAAACTGATCAGATTCGAGGAAACGAGCGCATTGTCCACGAACATCGCCATACCGCGGACGACGGCCATGGTTAGATAAGCAATTCCGAGCACCTGATACGCCTGCTGCGTGTTGAAGTAGAGAACGGCGGCGCCCAATCCGATGAAGAGCGCGCCGAGAATCGTCCGAATTTCCGTGACTCCGCGTCCGCCGTTGACGTCCAATCCCGTAAAACCGAGCACTTTCAGCGGCCAGAAGAGCGAGATCGCTCCGGTGATGATCGTTGCAACTCCTGAAAAGATCTTGAGATAAGCCAACATCTGGATTACTCCTTTTCCAGGGACATTCCATCCGGCAATGCACAAACGCGTGCTGACGCATCAGGATGGAATTCCCGCATGATTAGATTAGATGCTCGGATTCCGCTCGGGTTAGTTTTCCGAGATCGGCGTTTTCGGCGGGAGTGGAATCAGAATCGGCGTGTTGGCTTTGTAATATTCGTAATCCGCTTGCCCTCCCCATTTTTGATCGGCGCGAGTTTCCAGCATCGGCACGCCGCTGATGCGCGTGAGTAAGATGAAGATGAAAATGGGGGAGATCATCGTAAGCCACTGCCAGCCGCGCAGCACCGGCAGGGCGACAATGGCCACACCGATCCAGAGTACGATCTCACCGAAGTAATTGGGATGGCGTGACCAGGCCCACAAACCTGATCGGATAAATTTACCCGCGTTTTGGGGATTCTCCCGGAATTTACTCTTTTGCCAATCCGCAATCGCTTCGATGCTGAGACCCGCAAGCCATACCAGGAAGCCCAGAACGGCGATGCCGCCGAGTTCGACTCGAAAATCTGAAGTCATCGCCGCCAACGCGGCGGCGAGCGAAAGCGTAACCCAGAGGCCTTGCAAGGTCCAGGTGAGTAAAAAGCGGGCGAAGGATGTCTTGATCTCCCGGAATCTGCGGTCCTCGCCGGCAGCCAGGATGCGTCGAAACAAAAAGGCACCCAGGCGAACCGCCCAAACGATGACCATGCCGGCCAGCAGCCAGGCGCGGCCGTCTACCGTGGGAATGAGCAGTAAAGCCAGCAGGACGACGCTGATGTAGCTGATGCTGCCGGTGAGGTCGAAAAACTTTTCGGTCTGCAAGCGGTGTGCCGGGACGAAGGCGATCCATTGAATGATGAATGCCAGTGCCACACACGTGACAAACACGGGCACCTTCCCTACGGTGTATCCTCCCTGGCTGCCGGCGAGGGCGATGCCGGCGCCGATGATTAAAATAACCGGTATGGCGATCAGTGCACGCTGTTGTTCTTGTTTCATGATCGAAAATCCCTTTCTCGGATTCATATCACCGTCTTCGAGATGATGGCAAACCCCACGGCGCCCGGTCCGATGTGAGCGCCGATGACGGGCGTGATGTCCATCGAGATCACTTCACCCTGCGGAATCAGGTGACTGATTTCCGCACGGAACATCTCCGCCTCGTGTGCTGCATTGGTGTGGACCAGTGCAAAGCGTTCGATCGGCTGACTCTCTTCCAGCATTTGAATCAAACGAGCTTCTGCTCTCGCTTTCGTGCGCACGCGTTCCGAACCGGGTTGTCCCAGTTTCATGGTGAGAATGGGTTTCAACTGCAGCAGGCTGCCCAATCCGCTCATGAAGCGGTTCATGCGGCCGCTGCGACGCAGGAAATCGAGCGTGTCCAACCTCGCGGCCACGAAGCTGCGCGGGATGATCTGTGCGAGCGCGGCCAGGATTTGCTCGATCGTTTTACCGTCAGCGGCCATGCGTCCGGCGAGCTCGACTTGAAATCCCGTTCCCAGACTCAGCTGGAGGGAGTCGTGCACCGTGACCGGGACTTCCTTGAACCGCTGTGCGGCCTTGCGGGCGACTTCCACCGTGGCACTCAGACTCTCGGAAATGTGAATGGATAGGATTTCTGATGCACCCGAATGGGCAAGCCGACGGTACGCCTGGGTGAAGCTTTTAAATCCCGGCGTGGCCGTTGTGGGATGGATATCGTAATCCGGGAGATTGGTGTAGAAGTCTGTACGCGTGATGTCAACACCATCCAGATACCCCTGGTCGCCGATGTTGATGTACAACGGAATGACAGTAATATCCAATTGTTGAATGATGCTTTGCGGCAGGTCGCAGGTCGAATCGGTGACGATCTTGACGCCCATCTTACGCCCCTTGTGCAACACGACCTCGTCTACGCAGGACTCCACTGAGTAGACCGATCGCCAGGATCGCAACGGCCGTCCAGGCTGGATAGGCCACACTGCTGGTGTCCGCGTGTTTGAGGGCGATGCCGATAAAGGCCCAGATCAGAACGAGGGCATAGGCGTTGTTCTTTTCACGCCACTGCATCATCAATCCGAGGAACGTAGCCACGGCGAGCATAATCGCCGTCCAGGCTGTTGCGGAGATTCCCCAGCCATTCCATCCTGAGTAGAAAAGCACCTGGGAAATATTGGCGATCGTGGCTACGGATATCCATCCCAGGTAGATGCTGAAGGGAAGCTGCACGAACCATTCTTGATTTCGATCCGAACCTGGCCGGGCATTCGAAATGCGAACGTAGATAAACAGCAGAGTCGCCAGAAGGACGAGCATGGCGACCAGTGTAAGTGGGAAGTATTCGTAGTGCCACAGGAAAATCCAGGCGGCGTTGGCGAGGCTGCCGAGCCAGTACGCCGGTGCGATTTCTTTCAGTAAGGAATTGTCCCGCTGGGCGGGCAGGATCTGGTAGACAGCAAAGGCGATCAATCCAAGGTAGATCAGTCCCCAGATGGAGAACACGTATCCCTCCGGGACGAAGTAGATCGCAAAGCGGTCCGAGATTTCGCCCGTGGTTTGGCCGTTGATCGGCAGGGCGTTGGCCAATCCGTTCACCGTCAGGGTGAGGGCGGTCGCCAGCAGCGTGAAGATCGGATAATAGGGTACAATTTTCATCATAAAACTCCATATTCTGTTAATCTGTTTAGATCGCTGTCGTCGAAACACATTGACCTATCGAACTGAGATGCTGGGTTCTACGAGCGTGGTTCCATTCTCTCACTGCAGCCCACCTTTCGAGATCACAGAGAGAACATCACCAGGCGGCAATTTTCACTTCCCATTTTATCAGCTTTAACATGGAAATATCCCAGCGATCGTACGTTTCTGATATAGAATTAACATTTACAAGGGGCTTGTCCGGGCAGAACCGCATATCGAAATAGGTCTTTCCAATGGAGCGGCGGTTCCAGTAATATCTACACTATGCCTCCCGTCGATTTTTTACCGCGCTCGTTCTCGTGGCTGAGATGGGGCAGAAGATCATCGAGGACTTGAAAGGCAACTTGGAGTCTGATCGTGGATGAAGAAATGATCTCTTGGCTGTTGGAAGGGGACGTATCGATTCAATTTCAAGTCCAACGAGACCTGCTGGACGAATTACGCCCGGACATCCAGGCGCGTATCGATCGAGAAGGTTGGGGGGCTGCGTTCTTCGAGAAGCGGCATCCGGATGGCTATTGGGGACGCGGCTTCTACCAGCCGAAGTGGACCAGCTCACATTACACGCTTCTCGATCTGAAAACGCTGCAAATCCCCCCGGAGAACGAACGGGTACGGCGCAGCATCGATCTCATCCTCGATACGCGCAAATCTGCAGACGGCGGGATCAATCCCGCCAAGACGATCGAAGTGAGCGACGTGTGTGTCAACGGCATGTTGCTCAATTACGCCTGCTATTTTGGCGCAGACGAGGGCCGCCTAAAGTCTATCGTGGATTACATAATCGATGAGCGCATGGAAGACGGTGGCTTTAACTGCGAGAGAATTCGTCCGGGTGCGAGACACAGCTCGCTGCACTCGACGATCTGCGTGCTGGAAGGCATCCGGGAATATGCGCGCCAGGGATATTCTTATCGGCTTGACGATTTAGAAGCCGCAGCCGGGACCTCGCGCGAGTTCATACTCCTGCACCAGCTCTACATGTCCGATCACACGGGCGAGATCATCAACAAGGATTTCCTGATGCTGCGTTTCCCGGCGCGCTGGCATTACAA
>DAOUEE010000037.1:0-10102 GCA_034430695.1 Anaerolineales bacterium
GAAATCGAAAAAATCGTCTACCTCGAGCCGGAAGCCATGGGGGAGTCACGCACCACCGCATTGATCGTGGTCTATGCCATTTTCTACATCGGGCTGTTCACCACGCCGTACCTGATGATGGAAGAGAAGCAAACCCGAACGATCGACTCGCTGCTCGTTTCGCCCGCCAGCGTGCCCCAGGTCGTCGCCGGCAAGGCGTTGGCCGGGCTGGCATTCGTGCTGGCTACGGCCTCTGCAGCACTGATTTTCAATTGGAATTTCGTCGTGCATTGGAACCTCGCCATACTCGGCTTACTCGGCGGCGCGCTGCTGGGCGTGTCGCTCGGGCTGCTGCTCGGCGTGTTCTTCGAGAACAAACAGCAGTTGAACACCTGGATGATGATCCTGGCCCAGCCCCTGCTGATCTCCCTCTTTCTCTCCGTCATCGATCCCATCTTCCCCCAATTCGTGCAGGACCTGCTCGGTTGGTTTCCACCGGTAGCGCTGTCGCTCATCTTCCGATATTCTTTTTCGAACGGCGCCGCTCTGACCCAGATCGCAGTGTCGTTGGGAATCGTACTGGGAAGCACCGCACTGCTGCTCGCACTGGTCGCCTGGAAAGTTGCCCGGATGGACCGATGAAAACGACTCCGACGCTGCAAAGCGTGAACAACTTCCTTCTCGAAAAACAGCACCTCATGCCGCGGCCCGGCGTAGAATCCATCGCGCGAATCGTGCAGGACGTCGTCGGTTTGCACGCCACGGTTGCAACCACACCCTATCTCTCGCTTTTCGCCCGCCGGGCAAATTTCGAGAAGGAGCAACTGGACGAGGCGCTGTACGACCGGTCGACGCTGGCCAAACTGCGCTGCGTGCGCACCACGATCTACGTGCATACACGCACGAACCTGCCCACGGTGTACGCCGCCACGGCCGCCCTGATCCGGGACGCCTCCCGCAAGTACATGCATCGCCGCGGCATCGACGAAAAAGTTTTCGAAGAACTGTCGCACGCCGTCCTCGAACTGCTGGTTGATGAAGACCGCTCCGCCGCCGAGATACGCCGGGCTTTGGACAGCGGCATCGACACCTCGGCGCTGCTCTACCACATGTGCGACCTGGGTCTGCTGCTGCGCCGCAGACCCCTGCGCAGTTGGCGCGACCGCAGCTTTCACTACGGACGTTTCGACCAGCACTACCCGGACGTCGATTTGCATTCGTTGGCAGAAGAAGGGGCACTGGTCGAACTCGTCCGACAGTACCTGGCCGGTTTCGGTCCCGCCCTGAAAGAAGACATCTATTGGTGGTTCGGGCTTCCCAAGGCCAAAGTTCGGCGCGCCCTCTACGCCCTTGAAGGGGAGACGGAAGAAATCGAGATCGATGGGTTGGAAGGCGCTCACATCATTCTCAGCGATCAGCGTGAACCACTCGAACGATATGAAAAGGACCGCAGGGAAGTCGTCAATTTCCTGCCCATGCTGGATTCGTATCTGATGGGATATCAAGTGCGCCGGCGCTGCCTCGATCCACGCCACACGGAACACGTCTTCGATCGGTCGGGCAACGCCACATCTACGATTATGCTCGATGGGAAAATCATCGGAGTGTGGGATTTCGAGCACCGCAATCCACCCTGCATGAAGCTGTACTTCTTCGAAAAGATGCCTTCCGGCTTGCGCGAAAAGGTCGGCGCCCATGCGAGCTGCATGGGCGCCTTCATCGCTGGAGACGATGCTGATATTCGATTTTGCGCCTCGATGGTCCCACTTCCACAGCGAACCGCCGGGGGGTTCATGAGGCCGCTTAAAGACAGTTAATCCATCCTCCGGATCGCGTGTAACCTAGCGCTCGCGCAGCGGTCCCGTTTCACGGATGCGCCGCACCATTCGTTCCACGGGTTCCTTCTCCGGATCGGATTTGGGGCCAAAATGCCAGCGGCTCTGTGCGCGTTTGGTCTTCAAACGCGCCTTCAAACCGTAGCGCGACATGCCTCGGATCTGCAACACATCGGAATTCATCTTAAAAACCTCCCTCCGTGCCGCTTGCACGGGATTCTTCGCAACAGAAGCTGCAAGTCTCGTGCCAGAGCGAGGGTTTTCCAGCGCGACGGTGCTGGCTGAAAATTCGTATACTATAAGAAGACGTAACGATTCCGGAATCGGTTCCCCACGGTTCGTCAGGTGTCGGTCAGGCCACGGTTGGCGTCGGGGAATCGAGATAGATACAATGTAACTCGACGGAGGACAGAAATGCAGGAGGAAAACGCCTTGAACGAAACAGAACGAGAACATCCCTGGTTCATGTGGCCGTTCGTGGCCGTCTGGCGCCTGGTGGGCTGGATTCTGGGGCTGACCGGACGTTTGCTTGCCATCGTGCTGGGAATCGTGATGATCGTCATTGGGGTGCCGCTCAGCATGACCGTCATTGGCGCCATTCTGGGTGTGCCGCTCGTCATCATCGGGGTATTGCTGGTGTTGCGGGGTCTATTTTAATTCCAGGCGATCCATCCTATTCCCCTGACGTCCGCAGCGTCTCCACCACGACCTGCACCGCCCGGTCGATCTCCGCGGCGGTGCTCATCTTTCCCACCGAAAATCGCACCGTTCCCATGGCGTAGTCCAAGGGAACGCCCATCGCTTGCAGCACGCTGGAGACGTCTACGCCCGCAGCGTGGCAAGCCGCCCCCGCAGAAACCGCCACCCGATCGGCGATCTTCGCCAGCAGGGTGTTGGCCTGCACGCCGCGGAAGCCCAAGCTCAAGGTGTTCGGCAAACGCTGCTCGGGATGCCCGTTTAGACGCAGCCCTTCGGGATCGGCCAACCCCTCCTGCAAACCACGCCACAGCCTTTCGCGCAGGTCGCGCATGTGTGCCGTGTTTCTATCCAGATCGGCTGCAGCGATCTCTGCTGCCTGTCCCAGCCCGACGACCTCGAGCACGTTTTCGGTACCGGGGCGGCGTCCTGCCTCGTGGCCGGCGCCGTACAGCAGCCGCTCCAGCGCCACGCCGGAACGGATGTATAAGGCGCCGACGCCCTTCGGCGCGTAGAATTTGTGGCCGGCCAGGCTGAGTAGATCGACGCCCAGCCTGTCGACGCGCACGTGGATTTTACCCACGGACTGCGCCGCGTCGCTGTGTACAAGCACTCCGCGCTCGTGGGCCAACGCGGCGATTTCCTCGATGAGTTGGATCGTGCCCACCTCGTTGTTGGCGTGCATGATCGAGACCAGGATCGTCTCGTCCGTGATCGCCGCAGCGACCTCGGCGGGATCGACCCGGCCGCATTCGTCCACGGGAAGCACCGTAAGCCGGAATCCCTGGCGTTCCAGATAATGGCACGGTTCCAACACCGCAGGATGCTCCACGGCCGAGGTAATGATGTGAGCGCGGCGCGCCCGCATTGCCCCGGCTGCGCCGCGAATGGCCGTGTTGTTGGACTCCGTGCCGCCGCTGGTGAAGACGATCTCGGCGGGCTGGCAGCCGATTAGACCGGCCACCTGGCGGCGCGCCTTCTCGACCGCCCGGCGCGCTTCGATTCCGTACGGGTGTGCGCTCGACGGATTGCCGAAGTGCCCATGGAGATACGGTTCCATCGCTCGCGCCACGCGTGGGTCGATCGGTGTAGTGGCGTTGTAGTCCAGGTAAATCGGCATCTCGGGCATAAAAATCTCCTGCGCACCGGTTTCTACATCCATCGTATCAGATTCCACCTCACCTCCCTCCGTCATCCTGAGCAGTCGGCAAAGCCCACTACCAATCATTCATCCCAAGCGGAGGGCGCAGCCCGCAGTCGAAGGAGCGCCTTTCAACACCATGCGGCAAGATAAAAAAGGTCCGTCGGAAGAGTAAAACGCCGTCTTGAGCCGCTACACTCATCCTGCGGCCCGTACCAACCTCATGTTTGCCATCAAGTCCACGAGCCGCTTTGCCTGGGGTGTGGGGCGGGCTGCCGCCCCACATCCCCCCTTTTGGGGGATGATAGGGGGGAGATGCCTGAAGGGAGAGGGATTCCGATCCAAATCCTAACCCTTCATCCCGATTCCATTTAGAATACATACGACCCCACCACGCCAGGGAGCGGCAAACCGTGCAAGCCACATTCATGCACCTCGCCGACGTTCATCTCGGCTACAAACAATACGGCAGCGAAGCACGCTTCAACGACTTCGCCCGCGCCTTCGACGCAGCCGTCGACGTCGCCCTCGAGCGGCAGGTGGATTTCGTCGTGCTCAGCGGCGACCTGTTCCACAAATCGGCCATCGACCCGCCGACCCTGCTGCAGGCGGTCAACCGCCTGGACAAACTCGGCCGGGCCGAGATCCCCATCGTGGCCGTCACCGGCAATCACGACCGCGCCCGCTACCGTGATCTCTTCCACCGCTCATGGCTCGACTACCTTTCTGAGCGCGGCCACCTGATCCTGCTGCGGCCCTCGTTCGAAGCCGAAATCATCCAATTCCCGCCCTGGGACGGAGAGCAGGGCGGCTGCATCGAAATCAAGGGCGTGCGCCTGGTCGGGCTGCCCTACCTGGGCTCGGCCATCGACACCGTCCTGGGAGAAATTCCCGCCGCGCTCGAAGCGCTGGGCCCGGCCGAGTACACCCTGCTCATGGGCCACTTCGGTCTGGAAGGCGAGGTGCCGGGGGTGGCCGGCGGGGTCTCCCATAATGCCATCGCACCGCTGCACGAGTACATCGATTACCTGGCCCTCGGCCACCTGCACAAACCCTTCGAGCGCGAGGATTGGGTTTACAACCCCGGCTCGCTCGAGACCTGCGGCATGGATGAACGCAACTGGCAGGGCGGAGTCTACATCGTCCGCGTCGACACCCAGCTTACCCTCAAACACCGGGTCGAACACGTAGTCATCCCCCGCCGACCGTTCTACCGTTGGACCTTCGCTGTCGACGCCTACACCACGCCCGAGGCGCTGCATTCGGCATTGGAAGGCTTCCTAAAGGAGCAGAAAAAGTTACATCCCGGCAACGAACGCCGGCCGGTGGTCGAGCTCGACTTGCAAGGCGTGCTGGGTTTCGACCGCACGGCGTTGGACCTCGGCCAATTGCAAGCGCTGCTGAAGGACGTCGTCGATCCGCTGCTGCCGCGCCTGCGCAACAACACTCGCGCCACCGAATTCGAGGTCGGCCTCGAAGACGGCCGTTCGCGCCGGCAACTCGAACGCCAGGTGATCCTCGACCTGGTCCGGCGCGACGGCCGCTACCGCGAGCGCGCCGAGTTCTGGACCGATTTGATCCAGGAGATCAAGCGGCTGACCCTGGCGAACCGCCCGCCGGACGAGATCGTCGAGGCATTGCGCCGGCGCACGGCGGACGAGGGCTGAACGCCATGCAGCTCATCCGGCTGGAACTGCGCAACGTCAAGAGCTACGCCGACGCGGTGACCATCGAATTCGCCCGCGGGGTGAACGCCATCTCCGGCCCCAACGGCGCCGGTAAATCGACTCTGCTGGAAGCCATCGGTTTCGCCCTCTTCGACTCGCTGCCCTACAAACAGGACGATTTCCTTCGCCTGGGTGAGAAGCGCGGCGAAGTGACACTGCATTTCGTCGACGCCCTCGACGAGCGCGAGTACGTGCTCGAACGCCCGCTGGGCGGCGGCACGCTCTCGATCACCGATCCGGAGACCGGCCGCAAACTGGTCGAAGGCAAGCAGGACGTGATCGATTGGCTGAAAAAGCACATGGGCGTGGAACCCAACGCCGACCTGACCGCCCTCTTCGAGGACGCCATCGGCGTACCTCAAGGGCTGCTTACGGCCACGTTTTTAGAGAGCGTGCGCGACCGCAAGCGGAAATTCGACCCGCTGCTGCAGGTCGATGATTACGAAGCCGTGTGGCACAAGCTGCTCGAGTCACAACGCTACCTGCGCGACGAACGGCAGGTGCAGGAACAGCGCATCGCGGGGCTGCAGGGCGAGTTGAAGCGCCTGCCGGATATACAGCAGGAGCTCCAGCAGTTGGAGGGCGAAACCGGGAATATCGAAAAAGACTTGAAAGCAGCCGCCAAGCGTTTGGGTGATGCAGCCGTAAAGCTGGCCGCCCTGGATGCGGATCGCAAGGCCATCGATGACGCAGCCGGCGCCTTGCGCACGCTCGAAGCCCGCCTGGAGGCGCTGGCCAAGCAGCGCGCGGACGCCGCCGAGGCCGTGCAAGAAGCCGACACCGCCCGAAAAGTCCAGCAGGAGACCAGACCGGCGTTCGAAGCGTATGAAACCGCCCAACAGGACTTGAAAACGCTTGAAACGCAGCGCGAGGAACGCGACGACCTGCGCCAGTCGCTGGCCGAGTTGGAGAAAGAACTCACCCGTTTGCAGGTCGAGGTAGAGAACCTGCAGAGCAGCCTGGATGACGCCGAAGCCGCCGAGACCGATCTGGCCCGCATCAAGCCCGCCGCCGAGCGCCAGACGCAGCTCGAAGCTGAATTGCTTCAAGTACGTGATGCTGCCACGCGCCTGAAGCTGGTCAGCGAGCAGTTGGCGAAGGAACGCAAGTCTCTTGAAACCTTGGAAACGCGCCGGGGTGAGATCGAATCCGGCGTCCAACGCCGGGAAGAAGCGGAAAAGGAATCACTGGGAATCGAAGAGTCGATCCGCAACCTCGAAGTCGAGCGTGCCACCTTGGAATCGGATTCCGCCAACGTCGAGCGTCAGCGGGAGCAGATCGCCGATCGCCTCGGCTTGCTGGAAAGCACCGAAGAGGCAATCTGCCCGGTCTGCCGCCAGACGCTGGACGCCGCCCACCGCCGGGATTTGGAGCAGCATTACGCCGACGAGCGCGCCGCGCTCGATCAGACGCAAACCCAATCAGGTAAACGGATGAACGAGATCGAGCAGGAGATCGGCGCATTGAAGAAAACGGATCAAAAATTGAAGCACGAACTGACACGCCTCCCGCTGCCCAAACAGGAAGATGAAATTAAGGTCGAGATCGAACGAGCGCAGACGCAGCTCGAAAAACTGGAAAGCCAGGCCGACGATTTGCAGCATGCGCCCGAACGTCTGACGGCCATCGAAGCCGAGCTTGATGAGTTGGGCGATCCACGTTCCCAGATGAAAGCGCTGCAGACCAGGCTCGCCGCTCGCGCCGGGATTGAAAGCGGTTTGAAGCAAACGACGAAAGAGTTCGATAAGGCCGAAAAACAGACCGGAAAAATACGGGAACGACTGGCGCAGTTCGCCGATCTCGACCGGCTCCTGTCCGCTGCCGCGGCACAGCGCGATGAAAACGCGGCCGGCCACCGGCGTTATCTGGAAAACGCCGCGGCAGCCGAAAGTTATGCTGCGCGCGCGGCGAAATTGAAGACCCTGGACGGAGAACTCGAGGAAGCCGAAACGGAGAAAAAGCGTCTCACGTCCGAATTCCACAAGCTCGAATCGGGCTACGACCGAGCCGGACACGACCAACTCGAGAAAGAACACGAATCACTCGCCAGGAAGCATGCCTCCCTGGAAACGCGCCTGTCGCTAAGCCAGGAACGCCTCGCCGCGCTGCAGGCCGAAATTTCAACGCTGCAGGCCAAAGAAACCGAACTGCAATCCGCCGTAGGGGAACGCCAGCGCCTGCAAGACCTGGGCGAAATACTGGACTTCGTGCGCAAGACGTTACGCGAGGCCGGGCCCTACGTCACGCGCGCATTGGTCCAGGTGATCTCCCTCGAAGCGGGGCGCATCTACGCCGATATCATGGGCGACCACACCCAGCGTTTGCACTGGAACGAGGATTACAGCATCAGCATCGAGCAGGACGGCCGGGAACGCAGCTTCGGCCAGCTTTCCGGCGGCGAGAAGATGGCCGCCGCACTGGCCGTGCGCTTGGCGCTGCTGCAGGAAATGTCCCAGATCCGCCTGGCCTTCTTCGATGAGCCCACCGCCAATCTGGACGACGAACGCCGGGACAATCTGGCCGGGCAGATCACCCAGATCACCGGTTTCGACCAACTCTTCGTCATCAGTCACGACGACACCTTCGAGCGCGAGACTCATCACGTGATCCGCATCAGCAAAGACGGCGGGGTCAGCAAGGTAGAGGTGGGCTGATGCTCGTGCCAGAGCGAATCTACGCCGCGCTGCAGGCCAAGGCCGCCCAGTTCTCCTCTTCCGAACGAACCCTGAAGAAAGACCTGGCTGCGTTGGGCAAAGTGCTGGAGACATTCGAAGCTTTAAGCCTGGAAGAATGCCGGGAACGGCTGGGCAAATTGCCGCGCCCCGGGGCGCGTCCCACCGGCGAGAAAACCGGACATTCGATCGTGGTGCCCTTCGGCCAGAGCTGGCCGAATCACCAGGCGGCTCGCAAATGGGCCATGGAAGTCCTGCAGGACGCACCGACCTTCGCCGTCGACGGATCGCAGATCACCCCTTCCGGCGACTTCTCCATTCCCGCCGCCGTGGTCCAGGTGGGCTGGTTCGAGAACCCGCACCGGGCCGAAACCGACTACGTAAAGGACGTGGCCGTGGAGGTGCTGACCGCCGACGAACTGGGCGACGAGGACGAAACCGGCGGCTTCCCGGGCTGGAGCGTCAACTACCGCCGCTTTCACCTGGAAGTCGAGGCCATCGTCGAGTACATGCGCCGCAAGACCGGCGAGGAGCCGGCGCCGCTGTGCTTCTTCGACGGTTCTCTGATCGTCTCCTTCGCCGGGTTGATGCAGCCCGAACGCCAGCAGGCCTACGTCGAGGCGGTGGAAGCCCTGCTCGACGCCTCGCAGGAGACGGAGATTCCGCTCGTCGGTTACGTGGACAACTCCTCCGCGCGCGATCTGGTCGACATGCTCGGTCATCTGGGCGGCCTCACGCCCGCCGGTCGCCTGAGCGACGCCGCGCTGCTGCGCGAGGACATGGCCTGGGGCGACCGCAGCCAGGTCTTCGTCTGCGCCCGGAACGACACTCTGGAAGGCAACGCGTACTACGAAAAAGTATGCTTCGCTTATTTAAAGACCGCCGGCGACGGCCCGCCGGCGCGGCTCGAATTCCCGCGCTGGATCTTCGAAGCCGGTTTGCACGAGCGCCTCTTCGATCTGGTGCGCGGCGAGTGCGTGGTGGGCACCGGCTACCCCTACGCGCTGGAAACCGCCGACGTGCTGGCCGTGCTCGGCGCGCAGGACCGCCAGCGTTTCTACCGATTGTTTCAGGATTTCAGCCGCCGCCAGGATTTACCGCTGCGCTACGCCCGCAAGGCGCGCAGCAAACGCGGCCGGCGCTGACACCCAGAAAGGTGATTCGATGATCGTCGGAAAAATCATCCAATCCAACGCCCACAACGACTACGTCTGCCAGGTCTACCAGCGCGACGAGGTCGAGAACCCACCGGCGCGGGAGGACTACGCCTTCGGCTCCTTCGTGCGCATCCGTCTGGATGACGATCGCGCCCTGGTCGGGCTGGTCTACGACACGCGCCTCTCAACCCCGAGTTCGGACGCCTGGGGCCGCGCCTCTCGCCGCAGGAGGACCTGCAGGTCTTCGCCCCGGACTACCTGCGCGAGAAGGCCACGTTGATCGGCATCGCCGCCGTCGGATCGATCGAGAGCGACGGAACAATCCGGCAGGGGATGCCGGAATTGGCAGCCGACACGGACGCCCTGGTGGAGCGCATGCCGGACGAGGATATCCGCGCCTTCCATCTCGAGGGCGAAGCCCTGCGCCTGGCCTACGCTCCGGGATTGCTGGCCAGCGAATCGCCGCACGTGCTGCCCCTGATCCTGAACGTCCTCGCACGCCTGGCGGCGCTGCTGCCCGAGCAGGCGGCGATGCTGGCGCTGCTGGAGGACGACGTGCAGTGGAAAGCGGCCGTGGCGCCGCTGGGAGGCGAACGATGAACGCCGAGCGCCCCATCGGCCTGACCAAAGGACCCGGCGAGACGCAGCACGAGTTCACCTTCGTCTCGCCCGACCGAGAAGACGTCCTCAAGGTGGGCGAGTTCGTGCTGCATCGCGCCGAGATCGACGGCCAGGAACGCCAGGTGCTCAGCCGCGTGACCGCCCGCGCCCCGCTGCGCCTCTACCCGGACGGCTTCCTCGCCGCGCCCGAAATCGACCCCAACGACGTGGCGGCCGTGTTCGGCTATGGCGGCACGAGCCACGAGCGTTTCGAATTAACCGCGGCGGTGATCGG
>DAOUEE010000038.1:0-9523 GCA_034430695.1 Anaerolineales bacterium
AGTCCATGATCGCCCAATATTTTGGGGGAGTTGACGTGTAAGGGCGACCCGACGGGTCGTCCCTACATGGATCGAATGGATGCCGTGTAGGGGGGACACAGGGGTCCGCCCGGTTCAGATCGATGTAAAGAAAGGGCCGACACACAGGTCGGCCCCTACAGTTAATGTAAATGCAAGTTGTAAACCTGACCGCAGAATCAGATATACAGATCTCGTTTGTTGTAGGTAATATAACCAGCGGCGATGCACACGGCGATGATACCCAGCGAAATCCACACGTAGAGCAAATCCAGATGCGCCTCGTTCAGCAGCTTCGCCGGATTGAAATACTTGAAGGGTGAGAAGTATTTCAGAAAATCCAGCTTCTTGTCCAGGCCGGATATGATCGACATGAAGTACGTGGCGAGCAGCAGCGACACGGCGATCGAACCGGCGCGTTTGTACTGCTTCAGCGCGCAGCCCAGAAAAATACCCACCGCGAGGAAGGTGAACTGCATGATCACCAGGGCCAGCATGCATAAAGCGACGAACTTGTAGAACTCGTGGTCTGGATGGTAAGGGATGACGCTGATCAGGGATACGCCCCAGATGATCAGAAGAAAGGCGATGCTGTGTACCACCGCGGCCATGATCTTGGCAGTCACCAGCTTCCAACGCGGAACGGGCAGCGTGAGCGTAAATTCGACGGTCTTGTCCCGTTCCTCCTTGGATATGATGTCGCTGCCCAGCATGGCGGCGAAAACCGTGCTGAGCAGGGCGAAGTAAGTGAAGCATACGCCGAAGAAACCCGTGACCGTGGTCAGATTGAAGGCGTTCATCTGGAAGGCTTCCAACAGCGCGGGAGGCATGTTGTCCAATATTTTCAGCATCTCCGGGTTGTTCGCATAGGCGGAAAACTTGGTCATCGCGATCCAGATGAAGAGCACGATGATGACTGCCCAGATCAAAAGCGAACGCAGATTGGCTTTGAGTTCTCTGATGAAAATATGCATGGGTACCCTCCTCACACCGCCGTATGGATGTCTCTTCGCTGGTAAATCAGGTAACTCAGACCGACGGACAGCAGGATAATCACCACGCTGGCCAGCGTTAATGGCATGTCGAGACTTCCGCTGCGGACGATGTTGTTTGGATCGAATTGCCGGAACGGTGAGATGTAGGACAACGTATCCTCACCGATCATGTCGCTAAAAGCATTCAACACGTAAAGACCAAACACGATGCCCATCGAATACGGGGTGACGCTGCGGATCTTCTTCGGCAGCAGCGAAATCAGTATGCCGACGGTGAGAAAGAAGAGCTGCATAAACGCGATGCTCAAGAGCATCAGACTCAATGTCTTGCCATCGTAGGGCCTTCCACCCCGATAGAGATTGATGAACACGTAGCTGCTCACCCAAACGACAAGATTGGTGATGGCCAGACTGGCGATGGCGGCGAGCAGCTTGCTGCTCATGATCTTTGCACGCCCGACGGGTTTGGTCATGAGGAAATCTGCCGTCATCTCCCGCTCTTCGATGGAGACCATGGAAAAACCGTAATTTGCCGCCTGGATGGAGACGCAAATCTGACAGAAGACGATGGTCAGGGTGAAAAAGCCGAGCACGGTGGACATATCGATGCCGTACATGCCGAAGGCCATTAAAAATTCTTTCGGGAACTTTTCCAGAGTCTGGTTGAGAAGCTCCGCTTGTGCCGCAAAGCCGGTATAGAGTGTGGAAAAGACGTAGATCAATATCGCCAGTGAAACGGACCAGGTGACCACGGAGCGAATATTTTGTTTGAATTCGTGCAAGAAAATGTTCATGCTCGCACCTACTCGTAGTAATGCATGAAGATTTCTTCAAGCGTAGGTTCTTCGATAGCCACGTCGTTAACCTTCAACGCCGCGATCTTCTTCGTAAGCACGTTGATGTCGCCCTTGAAAAAGAAACTCACCGTGTTGTTTTGTGTCTCCAGATGGGTCACACCGGGTATCTCGAAACCTTTGCCGTTGACGCCGTCGGCGACGATGGTAATCTTCTTGTAATTCTCTCGCTGCAGCGTCTTGATATCCTTGATTTCGACGATTTTTCCCTCGCGGATGATCGCCACGCGGTTGCAGATTTTCTGCACCACCGAAAGTATGTGCGATGAGAAAAAGACCGTGGCGCCCTTTTTGTTTTCGTCGCGAATCAGGTCGAAGAATTTGTGCTGGATCAGCGGGTCAAGGCCGGCCGTCGGCTCGTCGAGGAAAATCACTTTGGGCGAGTGCAGCAGCCCCTGCACGATGCCTACTTTCTTCTTGTTTCCGTAGGAAAGGTCGTCGATCCTGCGGCTCAGGTCCAGTTCCATGATATCTGCCAGCTCCTGGATGCGGTCGCTGCAATCCTTCTTGTAGAAGCTCGCAGAGTATTTGAGCAGATCAATGACCTTCATGCGGTCGTAATAGAAGACCTCCGAGGGCAGATAGCCGATTTCCTGCCGGATCTCGGGGCCGTACTTGATGCAATCCTTGCCGAAAATCTTGGCCTCTCCGCTGGTGGGATAGATCAAAGAACACAGCAGGCGGATCGTCGTGGATTTCCCTGCGCCGTTGGGGCCGATGAAACCAAAAATCTCACCTTCTTCGATGTTCAAAGAGACATCGATAATGCCTCGAGCCTTGCCGTAGTACTTGGTCAGATGGTTGATTTCGATGACGCTCATTCTTTTACTCCTCGTCTCGGTGCAATGGGCTCAGCCTTGCCTTCTCAAGCGGTATAAGAGGATTGTACTACCGAACGATCGCCCATGTGATCCCGCCGTAAAGGAGAAGGAGGCGGGATGAACAACGATCCTCGTATTGCGTCCCGCGCTGCCGCGAGCGGCAGCCCGGATGTCTCTCATCGCTGCGCCGGAGATCATTCGAAACGAAAAAACAGCGTATGCACTTGCCAACTGCAATACGCTGCGTTTGGGTAACTCGGACTGGTTTAGCTTGTGTTCCTGCAGATTCTGCTTCTCTTACTTCTTCTGCGCGACGACGGCGACCGCTCGCTCACCGGCGTGCGTGGCCAGCGCCGGGCCGGCATCCACGATCGGGATTTTATCCTTGAAGAAGTTCCCGACCGAGGTTTTTACCTCTTCGGCCAACGCCGGCGCGTTGGTGTGGATCACGCCCATTTTGAGCATCTCGCCCATGCCGCCGATCATGTCTACGATTTTCTTCCTCGCTTTGCTGGCGCTGCGTGCCCGGCCGAACAGATCCAATTTCCCTTCTCTAACCGCCAGGATGGGATGGATGGAGATCGCCGAGAACATCGAAGCCAGCATGCCTTTGATCTGATCCGCACGGCCGCCTTTCCTCAAATTTTCAAACGTCTCCAGCACGACGAGAACCTCGATCTTGGGAATGAGCTGCGAGACTTCGTCGATGATGGACTTCAAATCGGCGCCTTTCTGCGCCAACCAGGCGGCATGTTTGGCAATCCAGTACTGCCCGAGCGACAACGACTTCGAGTCCATCACCGCGATGGGCAGGTCTTCACCGGCCGCCTTCTTCGCTTCCTGGGCGCCGATGAGCGCCGCAGACATGGCCTGGGAATGTGCTTTGGTGACGTGAACGGAAAAAACGGCTTCCGCATTCTTCTCTCGGAAAAGACTGAGGTAGATGTCGCGGGCGATTCCAGGACTCAAGCCTGACGTCTTGGGCAGTTCTCCGTTCTCGGCGATCATGCGCTGCATGATGTTATAAAACTGCCCCGGCTCGATCTCGGTCTCCTGCTTCGTTTTCCACTCACCCTTTTCGAGGATTGCAAGCTGAAGCGGAATGAGTGAGATGCCGCATTCCTGCACCTCCGGGTCCCCCGGCCGGAAGGAGCAGCCCATGTCGGTAACCACTTCAACGCGTTGTTTGTTGCTCATCATCCAACCTCTTTTCGCGCGTGTGGACGGTGCGATGTTCTCATCAGCCGTGGTGCCGTCTCTTGCCGCTATCATTTTCGCACAATATCGAACGATTTACCATATTTTCACATTAACGTGCCAAAGCGCGATCCCATTTAATTCGTAATCAGGATAGATACGGCGTCTCCAGCTAGTCGCTACCATCATTAATCCCGGCAAGGGATTTCCGTTATATCCATTCTCATGATGTTTGGTCCGCCGCCACGTTGAGCGCCGGGAGGTTCCCTGTAAAAGAACTGTAAGGTCGCCGGGCTATCCTTGTCTGATAAGATGGCATCATGTATGGATCGAATAGAAATGTGATCCAATTCCCATACGCAAGCTGTGAAGTATAAAAAAATTGAGAGGTGCATGGTAGCGATGACGCGGGTTGATACCTTTGGTAAGTATTTTACGGAAGTCGTGTCGAAAACCCCGCTGCGAGTGATCATCCAATGCCTCGACACTCGCATTCACGGGACGATCCATCTAAATCCTGCAAACCGGCTCAGCGACGAAATCAACGAATCGGAGTTGTTTTTGCCGGTTACGGATGCCCGGGTGACCCGGGCTGATGAGAAAATCGAGGTTGGATTCATCTCCGTCAACAAGCACAATATCCTTTGGATCGTGCCAGCGGAAGATCTGGAGGAAGCCGGTGATGATTAATCGCCAGCCGATGGCGCAGAGCGTGGATGCAGAGACGTTAACGAAATTGACCGCCTGGCTTACCGAACAGGTTTCTGCGAAGTTGGAAAGTGGTTCGAACGGCAAATCCCACGACGAAGCCGTCGACCATCTGCTGCACGAGGTGTACGAGCAAGCCGGAATCAATATTTCCGAAGGCCTGCGCGAACAGGTCTTCCAACGAGTCGCCAACGACCTGCTGGGGTTCGGCGAGATCCAGCCGCTGCTCGACGATCCCAGCATCAGCGAAGTCATGATCAATGGTGGGGGGAGGGTGTTCATCGAGCGCGACGGCCGGCTGGAGGTGTCCTCGATTCGTTTCCGGGACGACGGCGAAGTTCTGCGGCTCATCGACCGCATCATTCTCCCATTGGGGCGCCGTATCGATGCCGATAATCCGACGGTGGACGCCAGATTGCCGGACGGCTCGCGCGTCAACGCCGTCATTCCCCCGGTGTCCGTCGACGGTCCGAGCGTCACTATCCGCAAGTTTTCACGGGAGCGCTTGCGCGTGGAAGATCTCGTACGTTTCAATTCTTTGACGCAGCATGTGGCGGACTTTCTGGAGGCCTGCGTCGTCGCCCGGCTGAACATCGTGGTTTCCGGCGGCACGGGATCGGGCAAAACAACGCTGCTCAACATCCTCTCCGAGTTCATTCCCGAGGGCGAGCGCCTGGTTACGATCGAGGACGCAGCCGAGCTGCGCCTGCACCACAGCAACCTGGTGCGCCTGGAAGTGAAACCACCCAACGTGGAGGGGAGGGGAGAAGTGCCCATCCGGCATCTGGTGCGCAACGCACTGCGCATGCGGCCCGACCGCATCATCGTCGGCGAGGTGCGCGGCGGCGAAGCCCTGGACATGCTGCAGGCGATGAACACGGGCCACGACGGTTCCCTGACGACGGTGCATGCCAATTCCCCGCGAGATGCGATTTCCCGCCTGGAGACGCTTTCGCTGATTTCGGACGTGCCCCTGCCGCTCAAAGTCGTGCGCGAGCAGATCGCCTCGGCCGTGGACCTGATCGTGCAGCAGACGCGTATGCGCGACGGCAGCCGTAAAGTGACGGCCATCTCCGAAGTCTGCGGCATGGAAGGCAACACGGTGGTGATGAGCGACCTCTTCACCTTCGAGGAGCAGCAAGCTTCGGAAAACGGCAAAGTACACGGGACGCTCAATTCGACCGGTTTACGCCCCATGTTCGGGAAGAGGCTGGTCCAGGCAGGCTACGATTTATCCGCGCAGGTGTTCGGAGTCGGTGATACGACCATAACGCGCCGCACGCGCCGGCGTTGATGCAGTCGAGCGTATATGATCGAGGGCTGCCCTCAAGGGCAGCTCCTTTTCTGATTCACGTTGAAGTGAAATTGGATTATCGTTGTTGCGCTGCAGATGTCAGTTCAAAGCATCGTCGAGGAAAGCGATGATCGCATCGATTTGCTCGTCCATCACGACCGTGCGCACCTGCGCGTGGCCGATGTCCTCGAACAACCACATCTGCTTCGGCTCTTCGGCGGCGTCGAAAAGTGCCCGCGCTTGTTTGACGGTGATGCGTTTGTCGTCGACGCCATGGATGATCAGCAGGGGGCGGGGCGCGATGTCGGCGATCACGTCGAGCGGCCGGACCTGGTCCCTCGAGAACCTCTTCAGAAATTCCGACGTGCGGATCATCAGCTCGAACAGGGGCAGGGGGATGAAAACCGGACGATTCGTGTTCCAGATTTCTTCCATGGAGCGGAAGGGGGAGGCGGCCACGACGGCGTCGATGCCGGGATTGCGTGCGGCGCTGAGGATGATCGAAACCGCTCCGGCGGAGTGGCCGAGTGCACCGATTTTCCGGATCCCCTTTTCTTCATGCAAGAATTTTACTGCGGCATCCACGTCTATACTTTCGCGTGCGCCGTAGGTAAAGCCGTGGTTATGTCCCTCGCTGAGGCCATGCCCGCGATAGCTGAAAAGCAGCACGTGGAATCCCGCCTCGTGCAGCGGGAGCACCAGAGATAGACCGGAGCGTTGATCTTTCGACGTTGCGGGGGCATAGAGAACGGCGGGCGCGTCTACGTTTTCGACGGGGAAGAGCCAACCCCGCAGCGTCACCCCGTCGCTGGTGGCGAAGGACACTTCCTCGTATGCCAGGCCCAATTCCTGAGCGGAGCGGACGGCGTTCTTGACATTAAAAAACGGTGGCAGAGTCGCCACCAGTTCTCCCAAGATCGGACCGCCAACAGAGACCAACGAAAGGCTGAAGATGAGGCTGGATAAAATTGTTATACCTTCTTTTGACATATACCTATTCAGACACAATCCCAATTTCGCCAACGAACGAAGAAACTCTGATTGCTACTGCTCCCGGCTCTGAATTTTGATACCGTCGAAACCCTTCAACTTCGGAATCAATCTGACCGTGCAACAGCTTACCAGAGAGACACGCCTTCGATCAATAGGATTTTTGCGTCATTCATCGGACGTTAATGATCAGGTGCGCCACTTCTCGCCAACGTCACCATTCCAATATCCTGGGGTTAGATACCTTAGACGTGTAGACGGGTCAAATTCATGAGCGCGATTTCCGTCATCACTGATTCCAACACTTGCCTGCCGGACAACCTTCTCGATCGCTATCGTATCAAGGTAATGCCGTTATTGCTGCACTTCGGCGAGGAAACTTTCCGCGACGGCATCGACATCGATACGGACGAATTTTATACCCGCTTGAAGACGGCCGACCCGTTTCCCAAAACTTCGGCGCCGAAGCCGGAAGAATTCGTAGAGGCCTTTCAGGAGGCGCAGCAGGATGGGGCGCAGGCAGCCATCGTGGTTACGCTTTCGAGTCACCTGAGTGCCACGTCTTCCTCGGTGAAAGCCGCCGTGGACGAGATGGAAAGTTTCCCGGTGGCCATCATCGATTCCGGCCTGGCGACTGCAGCGGAGGGATTCGTCGCGCTGGAGGCCGCCCGGGCCGTCGATCGCGGGCTGCCGTTCGACGAAGCGGCGGCTGCTGCTCGCAGCAGCATTCCGCGCTGCGGATTCGCCTTCATTCTCAGTACCCTGATATACCTTTATCGCGGCGGCCGGGTACCGGCGATCGCTTCCATGCTGGGAACGAAACTTGGCATCTGTCCCATCGTCGGCAACCACAAATTCGGGGAAGTCGGTATCCTCGCCCACGCACGTGGCGTGGAACGGGCGCGGGAGAAGATGATCGAAGTCATCGAACAGCGTATCGCGGGCAAGCCGCTGCGCGACCTGGCTGTGATGCACGCTCATGCGCCGGAACAGGCAGCGGAATTGCGGGAAGAGGTAGCCGCCCGATTTGCGTTTGAAGACTGCCTCATCACCGAACTCAGCCCCGTCATGGGTGCGCACGCCGGGCCGGATGCGCTGGGGATTGCCTACCAGCTCGCAGCGCAGGAGGAATGAAGATGAGCGGACAGATCATCGCTTCGATCGCTTTGATCATTTTTGGCTACTTGCTGGGATCGGTGCCCAGCGCCTACCTGGCCGGAAAGTGGCTCAAGGGGCTCGATCTGCGGCAGTACGGCAGCGGCACCGTCAGCGGGTCTATGGTCTACGAACACGTCGCCTGGTGGGCCGTCGTGCCGGTGGGATTGTTCGACATCTTCAAGGCCACGATTCCCGCCTGGCTGGGGATTCGATTCGGGTTGGGCGAAGCCGTGGCGGCGATGGCCGGCCTGGCGGCGGCGATCGGGCACAACTGGCCCATCTATCTGCGTTTCACCGGCGGACGGGGGATCAGCGCTTTCCTGGGCACGTGGCTGGTGATTTTTCCATGGGCCTTTCCATGGATGCTCGCTTTCCTGGCGCTGGGTTGGATCCTGGGCGACTCGGCTCCCTTTGCGCTGGTGGGTATGGTGACGCTGCCGATTTTATCCCACGTCATCGATGGCCCGAGTTTGGTTTTGCCGATCAGCATCGCCGTGGTGATCATCACTCTGGTCAAACGCATCGAAGCCAATCACCGGCCGCTGCCTAAAACGGCTCCCGAGCGGCGGCGTATGCTCCTTCTGCGGGCCTTATTCGACCGGGATGTCCTCGATCACAAGGCCTGGATCCGCCGCGAGCCGACGTAAGTCGGGCCAGGGGGCGAGGAACGCAACGTCGCACTCACCTGTGGATAAACACCTGCTGGCCGGACAAATATCAGGCACCAGCATCGTCGCCGGCATCATGAACCAGGTGGTGGCCGAGGTGGCGATCTGGGGCGAAGTGCAGTACGGCATCCGCAGCGTGTTCGACCAATCCGGGCTGCTGGGGGATCTCAACGCCGAACAGCGCCGCGGCATCGAAGCGCAGAATCTGGGCGTGATCATGACCAGCTTGAACGAGCTGCGCCAGGATCCCTCGATCCTGGTGGTGAGCGAAAGCCTGGGAGGTGAGCAGGTTGATGCGGGCACCAACGAATTCTTCGCCTACATGTACCCCGCCTACACGGTGATGTTCATTTTCTTCGTCATCGGCACGTGCGCGACATCGGTGCTCCGAGAACGGGAGGCCGGGACGCTGCGGCGCCTGGTGGCTTCGCCGATCCCGCGCGGGGCGGTCATCGGCGGCAAGATGCTGGCCTTCATGGTGATCCCCTGCCTGCAGATCATCGTTCTGCTCGGCGTGACGATCCCCGTGGCGCCTTTGCTTCTTACAAGGGCGGAGGGCTTTATCTCGATCCTGACGCGTTTCACGCCGCATGCGCACGCCATCGAAGCGTATTATTCCATCATGGCCGAAAACGCCGGGTTGGTGGACGTCCTGCCCGAGATCGAGTTTTTAGTGGGGATGGGCGTGATTTATTTCGTCATCGCGGTGTGGCGGTTCAAGTTTGAGTGAGGCGTGTTAGTGGTGGGATGTGGGGGCAACCCCACATCCCTACTTCCGTGGGTTGGTTTGATGGGGACTAAAACCCAACACCTGTAAGTT
>DAOUEE010000039.1:0-4810 GCA_034430695.1 Anaerolineales bacterium
CCATGAAAAGCGTCCCCGGCGCCCGTCGTGTCTACCGCATCGACTCGGAAAGCGGGAAGACGCCCACTTTGGTTCTCGTGATACCAGTATAAACCTCTTTCTCCAACCGTGACGACGACTGAAGGTGCATGACGGGTGAGTGCCACGAGCGCATCATCGAGATTGGATTCGCCGGTAAAATCCAGGGCGAATTTCTGTGATGCGACGAGATAGTCCACGCGGTCAGCGAGTTTTCGAGTGCCATTGTGGACCGATCCGGCATCCAGGACCGTTTCTGCCTTGCATCGGTCGGCACGTTCGAGCAGCGGGATCGATATCTCCGGTTCGTGACCGTCGAAGAGGATGACCTTGGCGCATACGTTCGATACATCGAGCGCCTGCGCCGGAATCGGTTCGGGCGCACGATAGTTGACGAGCGATCGTTTACCGCTGGGGGTTACGAAAACGGCGGATATCGACGTGGGCGCCGATCCTCGCACGAGCAGATCGATGTTCACGTTCGCCGCAGCAAAATCGTTCAACAGGTAGTCCCCGAAAGGATCCCTTCCCAGATATCCGGCGAATGCCGAAGCAAGTCCCAGCCGGGATACCGCGATCGATGCGCTCGCCGCGGGTCCGCCGCCGGATTGCGTCAACGATGAAGCGGCACTTTTATCGTCTTCGGCGAGCGGCCGATCTACGCGAAAGATCAGGTCGTAAGACGCCATTCCGACGCAGAGCACATCGATGTTGGCAGCCATGTCACCAGCCAGCCTGTTTGACGGTGGTCTCATCCATTTTTTTCTACAGCATCCTCATTGAATCATCGAATTTCGCACCTGGATGAAGCTGACGATCAGGCCTACGAGGATAAACACGGCTGGAAGCACGAGGCCCAAGAGACCGGTTCCGGTTTCGATTACCAATGACGGCACGGAGGATGAACGGATGAACGTATTGATTCGATCGGCGATATCTTCCTTCGAGCGGTAGCCGGAAGATGAGTAACTCGTGAGGTGGAACGTGCCCCGAGCTGCATCCAATTCCACCCGATAGGTGCAGCCGTCATCGTCGCAACTCTCGCTCACCCAAGCATTTTCCAGCGAGGGGATATGCTCGTCCTCGAAATTGAGGACGCCGAGTATGCTCTCGGATTTTACACACGTGATTTGATCCTTCGCACTTCGTTCGCACGTCAGCGTAGTCGTGCGTGCGAAGAAATACAAGGCCAGGACTCCGGCTCCCGTAAATATCATTCCCCAAAGCGCAGACTTTATAATTTGTTTGATGCTCATCAGGCGACCTCCTGCGTCGAAGCTGATCCCATGTTTACCATGATTTGTTGATGTTGTTAAATTGAGAAAAGTTCACTGATACTATCGATAACGATCCATCAATTCTTGCTTTTCAAGATCGTCGAGAAAGGCGATCTCCAAAGCGTTGCGCTGCGCTTGGTGGATTTCATCCGCTGTCAAACCGGCTGCAGGCGCCGCGACTTCAAATTCGTGGCGCAGGTCGATGGCGCTCACGCCGGGATCGTCCGTATTGATCGTGGCCAGCAAACCTCGTCGAAGGAATTGTTTGAGAGGGCTGGCGGCATAATCTGGGATCGTGCTGGTTTGCACGTTGCTCGTCAGGCTGACTTCGATGCCGATGTGATTTTCGAGCATGTAATCCAGCAGCCGGGGATCTTGAGCGGCATGCACCGCATGCCCGATACGCTCGGCGTGCAACACGTCGATGGCCTGCCACACACTCTCGGGTCCTGAAGATTCTCCTGCGTGGACGGTGATGTGCCAGCCGGCATCGCGGGCTTTCTCGAAATGATCGACGAAATACTGCGCGGGCCAATTCGCTTCGTCTCCGGCCAGGTCCAGACCGATGATTTGTTCGCGGCAGCCGAGCAGCGCATCGAGTTCCTCGTGCGCGATGTCCGGTCCGTAGGTGCGGCTGATGATGCCGATCAGATTGGTGCGGACGTCGTACTCTTCGCTGCCGCTTTGAACGCCGTCGACGACCGCTTCGACGACTTCATGGGGGTCGAGCTGGTGGGTTTCGGCCATAAACCATGGACTGAAACGCAGTTCGACGTAGTCGAGGGATTCGTTGAAGGCATCTTCGACGTTTTCGTAAGCGATGCGAAAACAGGTTTCAGGATCGACGAGGATTGCCATCATCCATTTGAATTTGGCGATAAATGTCATTACGTCCGGTTCGGGTTCCACGATTTGAACGTGCGGCCGCAGTCCCTCCACGTCATCCGCGGGTAGGGGGATTCCATGTTCCTCGCCGATGTCCAGGATCGTTTCCAGGCGTACGTTTCCATCCAGATGCCGATGTAAATCCATCAACGGAAATGAAGTATCGATCATGATGTCATCCTCATCCTGGATGGCTTGTAATCCTGCAGCACAGGTTCCAACTTCATTTCGATACGATAGCGTTCGCCAGATCGATCAAGGTTGCCAGGCTGGCTGGAAATCGAGTGCGGGATGGTTCGTGAGACGCGTTTGCGAGCTGCCATTTGCCGTCATTACGTAGATTTCATGATTGGCGTTATCGCGCCAGGATTCAAACACGATCCACTTCCCATCGGGCGACCAGTTAGGGTCATCATTGGGGCCCAATTCCGTGAGCCGCACCTCTCCAAAACCGAGGGCATCCCATTGAATGACCCAAATGTGATTGCTGGCTGCGTAGGCGATCGTTTCACCGTCCGGCGACCAGGAGGGTGTATGCACGCGCTGGTCGCGCGTGATTTGATCCGGCGTCGAACCGTTGAACGATCCATCCTGGTAGAACCAGTAGATCACCGGATAATCACTGCCGGAGGTGTTCAAGATGGCAACTTTCTTCCCATCGGGTGACCAGCTTGCCTGGCGGTCGTAAGCATTTTCACGGCTGATCCGCAAGGGGTTGCTGCCGGTTTGATCGGCAAGCCATACGGAAGGCCGGTTGTCCTCCAGGTAGGTAAACGAAATCCCATTTTGTGTCCACTGCGGATCGAAGACGCCGCCGACCATGGCAATCAGGGGGAACGGTGCGCTCCCCGCGACGTCCGCTTGATAGATAACCGCATTTGGATAGATGTCTTTCTTGCCGCTGCAGGGCGATATGTAGAGAATCCTTTGACCGTCGGGCGACCATGCGGGTTGGCAGGCGCCGTCGGAGACGTTCGTGAATTGGCGGACCTCGCTTCCATCCACGTTCATGAGGAAAACCTGGGGCGCGCCGGCCCGGTCGCTGGCGAAGGCGATCAAGCCTCCACCGCTGCCGATGGGCGTTGCGGACGGCGTATCCGTGAATTCGAGAGTCGGCGTGCCGCTGGGTTCCTGCTGGGGTGTGTCCGTCGCCGGCCCGAGTCCCGTCGAGTCCGAAGGCGGTTGTGTGTTTTGCAGCGTAGGCAACAGAGCGCCGATGTTTTCCGTTTCCCGTGCCGGAGTTGCGCTGGGCGCAGCCCCTCTGAGTATACCCGGAAGGGTGACTGCTGCGGCAGCGACGACCACCACGAGCGGCGCAATCCACCACTTCGATTTCAGTTGTTTTCGATCCCGCAGGACCGTCGTTGCACTGCTGGGACCTCCGGCGTCCGAGTCGGATTGTGCGGCGGGTTTCGTGACCGCTTGGTCGGCTGCGATGGGGGCCGCGCCTGCCGCGGAAGGGAACAACGCCTCCTCGAAGTCCTTGATGGATTGGAAGCGGTCCCCGGGCTGTGTCTTGACGGCGCGTTCGACGGCCTGGGCTACGTGAGGTGAAATCGAGGGGTTCAGTTTCCGAATGGGCACCAGATGTTCTACGCCCATCTCCCGTTTGACACTGTCGGCTGGAATGCGGCCCGTGAGCAGTGCATACATCGTGGCTGCCAAGGAGAAGACGTCGGTGCGTGTGTCGGTGCTGCCCGGTCCGTATTGTTCCGGAGGGGCAAACCCCGGCGTGTACGCACGAGCGCCCATGGTCGTCGTCTCTTTGGGGTCGTGCGCTTTGGCGAGTCCGAAATCGACCAGGAGGGCTCTTCCTTCCGGTGTGATTTTAATGTTGCCCGGTTTAATGTCGCGGTGAATCACCGGCTGCGGGCGGGAATGCATGTACTCTAAAGCCTGCATGATTTCCTGCGCCCAATGCAGAACGGTCTCCTCCGGCAGCGGCTTGCCGCCACGCTTTCGCATGAGCGAATGGGCATCTTCTCCGGGGATGAAATCCATGACGATGTACTGTCCCTGACCCGGAATCTCGAAGTGATCGGTCACGCGCGGCAATCCGGGATGGCGCAGGGAGGCGAGCAGCCTTGCCTCGCGCATGAACTGGCGTCCGGCGGCCGGCGTAACGAACAGGTTTTCTTTGATCGCTACTTGAACGGTCAGATTTTCGTCGAAGCCTCGGTAAACAGCGCCCATACCCCCGCTGGCAAGCAGTTCCAGGATTCGGTAGCGGTTGTAGAGCAGACTGTTGATTTCGAGAGGCATGAATTCCTCCGCGGGTGGAATTCAGTTGCTGTGTTCGATCAGGGAAAATTTTATCGAATCAGAGCCTCGTTCGCTCGTGGCTCTCAAAATACTATATCATACAGAAGTCGGCGGAGAATTCCAATTCGGTTGATCAAGATTCGACTGTAGAGGCTTGATCCGTGGGGTTCAAGCAGCAACTCAATCGCCATCGTAGGTCAGTGTTTCTTGGATCAATTCACCGAGTTCATCTGGCGACGAGGTGGGGCGTTTGCAGGTGAATTGTTGGCACACATAAGCCGTGGGAAGGTCGTCCAGCATCGTGCGTCCCTGGAGCAGCTTGGGGGAGTCTTTTTCCTCGGCTTCTCCTCCGGCGATGACCAACTTCG
>DAOUEE010000040.1:0-13453 GCA_034430695.1 Anaerolineales bacterium
CGCCATCTGAAATGGACGAGTTGGCCAATCTGGCGGTCAGCTTCAACCGTATGGCATCCAAGTTGGCCCAAACGGAAACCATACGCCGGCAGCTCATCGGCGACGTGGCGCACGAACTGCGAACCCCGCTTTCTACGATCAAGGCTTCCATGGAGGGCTTGATCGACGGGGTGCTCCCCGCACAGATCGAGACCTACCAACAGGTTCACCGTGAGGCGGATCGAATGCAGCGCCTGGTAAACGATCTCCAGGAACTCAGCCGCGTGGAAGCGGGCGGGTTTGAAATGGAGCGGCAGGATGTCCGCATCGATGCCTCGATCGAAACGGCGCGCACGCGTCTGGAGCGCCAGTACATCGAAAAGGGAGTCGCACTGGAAGTCGAGATAGAACCGAACCTGCCCTTGATTCACGCCGACGAAAACCGGATCGGGCAGGTGCTGCTCAACTTGTTGGGTAACGCTTTGCAGTACACTCCGCCAAAGGCAAAAGTATGCGTCCGGGCGGCTCGATCGAAAGACGAGATTTTAGTCCAGATTCAAGATACGGGCATCGGCATCCCCCTGGAACATCTGCCGCATATCTTCTCCCGTTTCTATCGCGTGGATAAATCTCGTTCCCGCGCCAGCGGCGGGAGCGGTATCGGACTGACGATCGCCAAACACATCGTCGAGGCGCACGGTGGGCACATCTGGGCGGAGAGCCCGGGCAAAGACAAAGGCAGCACCTTTTCATTCACCCTCCCCATCGCGGCCCATGCCTAGCCCCTGATAACCTCCTGTTTCCCCCATTCTTTACTGTTTCTTTAAACTTCCACTAACGTATCTTCATCCGCAGCCGCTAGGATTAACTCAAATGTGAGAACATTCTCGTTCGTTGGATGAGCGAGAAAACAAGAAAGGAGATCGACATGATGGGTTGTTGTGGTTATGGCTGGTACGGGACTTCCGGTTGGATTGCCGGAATCCTCAACCTCATCGTGATCGCCGGTGTCATTATCGGCTTCGTGCTTCTCGCCATTTGGGCGATCCGACGCGCCGGCAAGGCGAGCGGGGGAAGTACGGCGAAACAGGAATCCGAAACTCTCTCGCCGATTGAAATTGCACGGCTTCGCTACGCTCGCGGCGAAATCAACCGCGAGCAGTATCAGGAACTGTTGTCGGATTTGGAATGAGGGTTGAACACGATAAATACCAATGTATTCATGAACGAGTGTTATGGGAGGTGTTAAAATGATGATGGGTTTTGGGCTCATCGGAGTCGTGCTGATGATCCTGTTCTGGGGCGGGTTGATCCTCGGTGCGGTTTGGTTGGTAAGAGTAGTGTTTCAACCCGGTAATCAATCCGGCTCGCGGACGCAGTCGACCCAGGAGCAAAGTGCGAGAGACATCCTGGATCGACGTTACGCACGGGGGGAAATCACGCGCGAACAATACGAAGCCATGCGGAAAGACCTGGAAACTTAGACTCGATCATAATTTTCGCCCCATATGATGGGAAAAGATAATTTCTGCATTGAATTCCAATCCTGAAATATCTAAACCGCATAATGTACGCCTGACTTTCTTGCAGCGGAAACGATCCTATTCATCTTGATCTTTTGATCAGACTCGGCTATCGTGTAATTTGGATGTTTATTCAAAGCATTGTCTCGACATGCCTCAAGTTAACCAAACGCGAAGGCATTCCTCGATTTTTCCTGAATTTCTTGGACGGGGGTTTTCAGGCTGATGATAACGAAAACGAATTTCATTACTTACATGTTTGATGCTCCGCTGCACATGTGGGCGGAGAAGCACGCTAAGATCGAGATCGCTCCATCCGCGTACGACTTACACCTCATGGAGCAAGGTAAAGCGATAGAAAAGTTGGCGAACGAATTCCTACAGGGGTGTCTCGCCACGTCTGCTTATGAGCTGATGCCTCAAAAGACTTTCACGGACGGTGATTTTCAGGCCCGGGTGGATGTCCTGGCGTTGGATACGGGCAATCAAGTCTACGACATCTATGAGATTAAAAGTTCGACCTCGGTTCGCAAAGATTACATCTATGACGTGGCATTCCAACACGTCGTATGTGAAGCTTCCATTCCGGTGCGCAGCGTATATCTCGTGCTGCTCAAAAAGGAATACGTCCGGTCGGGCGAAATCGATCTAAACCAGTTGTTCATCATAGAAAACCTCACCGAGGAAAGCGCGAAGGTCAGAGACGAGGTTGCGGTCGCTCGAGAAGACGTCCGGCTGGTGGCAGCAAAGGCAACGCCCACGGGAATTGCGAATTGTCTAAAACCAGATACGTGTCCGTGCCCTTCCCTGTGTCATCCGGAATTGCCGGAATATCCAATCTACAACATCCCCAGACTTAATCAGAAGAAGGCAAGAGGATTAATCGGCAGAGCGGTGTTCGGGATTAAAGATATCCCCACTGATTTCCCATTGTCAGACCGCCAAACCCTGCATATGTTGGCCGTGAAACAGGGAAAACCCTTGATCGACATTGCGGCCATCAGAGGCGAACTCGATCGACTGCAGTATCCGCTTTACTTCCTCGATTATGAAACTTTCAATCCTGCAGTGCCTCTCTTCGACGGATACAAGCCCTACCAGCCCATCGTGTTTCAATATTCCCTTCACGTCATTGCCGAACCCGGGAGCGGCCCGGAACACTTTGAATGTTTGATCACGGAGCAGGGCGACCCGGGAAACAAGGTCGTTCAGCATCTGATCCAACATATGGGTCGATCGGGTTCCGTTATCGTATGGAACAAAACCTTTGAGGCAAGCCGAAACAAAGAAATGGCGCAAATGTATCCGGAGTATGGGGATTTCCTGCTGGGGATCAACGACAGGATGTACGATCTGATGGATCCTTTCAGCAAGGGATACTACGTCCATCCCGACTTCCACGGAAGCGCTTCCATCAAGAACGTTTTGCCCGTCCTGGTGGACGATGGCGCTCTCAACTACGATGACCTGCCGATCTCCAGAGGAGACGATGCGATGTTGGCCTGGGCGGATATAATGACCGGCCGCATTCCCGGCGAAAAGATCAGCGAAACGCGCGAAAACCTGCTCCGCTATTGTGAATTGGACACGCTGGCAATGGTCAGGATCTGGGAGGCCCTATCTGCGTGAGAGGGGGAAAACGATAGCCACGCCGTTGATGTCTCCCGTACAGTCTCAGGGCATCTCCAGTCCTTGTATGAGGACCCAGCCCTGGAGACCGCTGCTGTCCAGCCGTATGTAGGCCCACTCCTGATCCTCGTCCAGCAGGTAGACTTCCACACCTCCTGGAAGCTGGCCTATGACTTTCTGATCTTCCCCGGGCCACAGATAGACCGGTTGCGATCGACTGGATTGTGCAGTGCCGGCCCGATCCAGCGCCTCCGCTGACCGGTCGAGCGAACGAACCACGATGTCGTCGATGCAAAGTGTGGTGCCTGGTCGTGCCCGTATTCCCGCGTTTCCAACCGAAGTGAGGTCCAGGTACTGGGTCAATACCAGGCGGCCGTTCAGATAGGTACGAACCCTGGTTCCTTCCACCTCCGCCCTGAATTGGATCCACTCCCCCCTTCCTATCGGGGTATTGATGCTCTTCCAGGCAGAGCAATCTTCACTGTCACAATAGATCTGGCTGACCCACTGGCCTTCCGCACCCGAATTGAGTGTGTGTACGTAGTGATGCGAATCGTCCCCCCATCCTTCCCGCTGCCGGATGTCGGCCGCGGCATTCGGTTCGCCCGCGATCCGCAGGCGGACGTCCACCTGGTAATCCGTCCACCCCATCGAACCAAAGGACATGTGTGTCCCAGTTTCTTCTTCGTACCCGCAGTACATGACCGTTCCGTCCTCGTGCACGATCTCCCACGAGTTATAGGACGGCCAATGATCGAACAGCCCCTCGTTGGTGTCAAAATCGATCCTCTCCAACTCTTCGAGATAGGCCGGTTGTGTATCCGGGAGGGCCGCTGGGGGCACCAGCGCCGCAGCCTCCTCTACTGTCGTATCGACCAGAACGTAGACCGGAAGAGACAGCTTGACGCCATCCGCTTCCACCGAACACGTGACTTGCGCAAAGCCCTGTTCTTTGGCCTGGATCTGACCGGCATGATTCACAAAGACCTTGTCGATTTCGCTCGAAAGGCACTTCTGCACGTAGTCCCCGGGATCCAGGACATACCCGCTTGCCGTCCGCGCGGTGATCGTCAGCGATGCCTCGTCCCCGACTGCGAGATGCAGGTTGGCGCTGTTTCCGGCCACGTCCGAGGTGATGTACATTCGATGCAAGGAGCTGTCGGGGGATTCGAAGGGGAAATCCGCGGTCAAACCGACATCCGCCTGATCGATGTCCTCGATGCCCAACCCGTAGGCCGGCGAATCAAAGCGCAGGCGATAGTCACTCGACTCGACATTGACGAACAAGGGATCGGCGATGAGGGAGTTTTGATCGAAACGACCGTCTGCCAACGCCTGCCAATCCTCCAGGGTTATCACGCCGGGAATGCCCACCACCCGGTACATGCCCTGATCGCTGAAGAAAAGATTCATGTCGGACTGCCGCAGCCAGGAACCTTCGCTCCCGAAGCGAAAGCTGTAGATCGGCCCATCGTTGTTGTAGAAGATGTTGCCGATGACGTCGATGTCGTTCGGCGGCGTGGATGCCGCGGAATTTGCCTCCGTGCCCGCTTCTTCGATGCTGTACTCACGGGGAAAGATGGCGCTGGAGAGGTGCACGTTATTCAGCACGAGGAAATTATTGCGAATGACCGTCTCGACATCGGACGCATCGATCAAACCGGAAATCCGGCCGCCGCCCTGCCACCCGAAATTTTCCACCAGATTGTCGGTGATGGTATAGCCACTTGTTCCCTGATCCATGTAAATACCACCCTGGTAGGAAAAGAGGCCGTAAACGTCATGAAGGTAATTGTTGTGGATCACGTTATCCGGACCGACGCCGCCGAAGTAGATCGGCCCCATGTCCTGGCTGTCCTGGAGCACGCTGTGTATTTCGTTGAATTCCACCAAGGTGTTGGATGTCCCCGATCCTCCGAAACCGATGGCGCCCTTGGGGATGTCATGCAACAGATTGTGGGCGACACGATCATTGGAACTGTTGTAGATTTGGATGCCCCGTGCAGAGGGAATCAGCATGCCCGTGTGGTGGATGTGGTTATTTTCGATGAGGTGCTCGTTGCTTTCATTGGGTACGTCCCATTGGCCGTTGATTTCAATCGCCGTGTCGCCGATATGATCGATCAGATTGTTTTCAATCGTGATGCGGCGCACGCCGTTGCCTGTGGTGTAAATGCCAATGCCGCCGATGTGCTGCAAGTGATTCCCCAGGATCTGGATGTCTTCTGCGTTTTTCACGTAGATGCCAAAGGCATCGTCCTCGGCGGCAGCCGCCTCGCGGCCATCCGTGTGGCGCAGGGTCAATCCCTGAATGACGATGTTGCTGACCGGGTCGTTTTCGGTGCCCTCGAACTTGATCAGGTAGTCCAGACGCGGTGCGATGACGGGATGACCTTCGCCCGGCGCCTGCCAGGGTCGATAGTAGAGCGTGTTCTGATCGAGATAAAACTCGCCCGGGGCGTCCAGCAGCTCCGGCGAGTTTTGTATGAAGTAATCCGTACCCGGACCGAGCATGTCCACCCAGCGAGGGGAAATGTCGTTCAAGTCCGCCATGAGGGTGCCGTCCGCATAGGAGATCTGCGTCACCTGCCCCATGTAGGTTCTCCAGTGAAATTCCCCATGCTCCCCGCCGTTCCAGGTTGTCATCTCCAGAGTCGACCAGTCGTCCAGCGCCGGAAACGTCTGTGGATCAAAATAGAATCCTTCATACTCGTGCCCTTCGAGCAGCGCCCCGATCTTCATGTATGCGTGTTTGCCGGGGCTGATCGCCTCCGGGTTCCGGTTCGGATACCGTGCGAGAACGCCGGTTTGATCGCCTTCGTAGAGCACGTTGAACGCCGCATCCACGCTGGTGGTGAAGACACCATCCTCAAGAGGCTCCCAATCCGTGAGTTCAATCCCCCCGCTGATGACGGGTGCTTCCCCGGCGTAGTTGCGGAAGATCACATGGAATCCATCCCGGCCCGAGTCCTCTTTATGGAACACGAGTGGGGCTTCCAAAAAGTAGGTCCCTTCGCGGATATAAACAATGAAATCTTCCGTTTGCGGCTTCCTCAAACGCAGGCGCACTTCTTCTTTCGCCCTCTGGAGTGTAAGAAAGGGACCGTCTGTTCCTGATTTATTGGGCACTTCCAGTTGCCCGCTCCAATCATCGTTGCCGAGGGGTGAGACGTAGTATGAAGCGGATGTCGACGGCACCTTCGACGAATCAGCGGGGCCGCACGCGGCCAGCAGCAAGAGGATGACGGACGCCGCCAGGTACGCGAACCCCCTCCCAACAAGACCCTTGGACTTGAACATCGCCTTCTCCTTTTGGGACAGAAGCCGCTCTCATCTCTGATGATACAACAACTCCTGGAGAATCCGTCCCGATCCCGGGGATGTACGGCCTGAGCGAGGACAAAGTCGCGAGGATCGAAAATAGCGTTGGGGGGAAGTCCTACACGCCCGGAGACAAAGTGCAATCTCACCTCGAATGAGTGCCCATTCGGGCGCACCTGGTCAGAACGCGTGTTGTCATGCCAATCCTGGTCATTATGGCCGCCAATATCATCGACAAGCAGCATGAGCCATCCGCAGGATATCTTTCCCTAGTGCCTGATCATGTCACTTGATTAACACTTCGATTAGCGCAACCGGATCGATAATCGTCCCCAGGATGAACGACTCGTCGCCGCGCGTAATTTCAAGCACACGGCCTGTTTCAACCGCCAAATCCAAGAAATCATCCGGCGTGATCGACGGGTCAACCTGCACGGCAAGCGCATACACCCCCGCCAGATAAGGCATGGTCCAACTGCCGCCCCCAACGCTGAAATAGGCATAGTCCTCGACCCCCGTAAAACCTGCAACGGTCCTGGAATCCATGGGAATCAATAGACTGTTTTCCAAAGCAGGATCGTCGGGAGAAACTTCTGCACATAATACACAAAGTCCGTAGGAATCGAAGGAATCAGGATCATCGTACGGGTAGCGGCCCAGCCAGTACAATCGGTAATCATAGGTCAAATACATCCTGCCGGAGATTACGAGAATTCCCTCCTCGTTCGCTTCTTCAACTGCGGCCGTTATATCTTCATATCCAATCTCCTCTGGATTCCACCCAATACTTGTTGAGATCACTCGTATTTTCTGGCTTGCGGGCAATAGTCGATTGATTTCGATAATGCGTCGCACACCTTGAGCTAGATATTGAAAATTACGCTTCATGTCGGAGGGCGTTGATGATGGATCTGTCACATTCACTGCGATGTAATAGACACTTGCTCCCGGAGCCGTCCCTGTGTTTTTACCAACTGCGAGTGAGGTTACAGCAGGGCCATGCATTGCGGCTGGAAATTCCGGTTCGTAATTAATCTCTTCATAAAGCTGAATTCGATCTGCATATTCTACGTGCTCAATTAACAATGTTTGGTCGAGAATGGCTATTCCCACACCTTGTCCGGTGATTCCCCGAGCGTGAAGGCTCCGAACGCCCAATCCAGGATTCTTGCCCAATTCCATTATCAGATCTTTATCAAATTCTGGCGGCATTCGATCTTCTGTTGGCCAGATGGTATTGCTGTCGAAGGTAGCATATTGAAGGGCGCTCCATTCACCCGTCAAATTCAAACCAGAAACGTCTGCAGACCGCAGGTCCATCATCATGGGATTTTCGGTATCCAGGCTGAAACCCGGCAGCCAGCTCAACTTGCCTTGATGCCACTGGTTTGCAGGCGGATGGCGATCGATAATGTGTAATTCAGACTGAAAAACTTCTGTGGCGTACGGCGTAGTTGTGACCAGATGCCGGCAACTGCTCAACACAAACAGGAAAATCACACAAAGTAGGCCGATGCGCTTTCTCACTTTTCACCTCCATCTTGTTCCATCGATCTTGGATACATCGGGGCGAACTGGCCCCACACCGGTGAACCGTTATGAGATACCGCTGAGCCCATCAGAAGATTGGTGAGGAGATGCGCTCATCAAATAGAACAGCGCCGATCCTGTAAAGAGTGCCGGGATCAACCCAAACAGCACTTGCGCGAAGAAGCTGTCAATAACCGTCCCCGTAGCTATCGTCGTCAAGCCCCAACCGATCGCACTTGCAAATATCCAAACGACTGCATTCTGAAAATGATGGCGCAGATACGCCCATTGTGCGGCACCTGTGATCAGCCCGAATGCGGTGGACATGCCGATCGAAAATGCACCGGGAATTGGATACGTGATCCAACGCGTCGCGAGCAGGTCGATCGACACGCCTAGCAGCAGACTTGCAAATGAAGCGATCAGCCACCAATATGCATTCGAAAGGAATCTGCTCAGGACGATCCACTGGACCAATGGAAGCAGGATCCCGAATCCAAGCACCCCAAGAATGGTTTCAACAACGAGGTTGACCTTGCCCGACGCAGGAGGGACGAGCAGGCGAAGGAGGGCAAAACCAACGAGTATGGAAATCGTGCCCAGCAGCGTCCATGCGGCAAAGTAGAAGAACGGCTTTTGACAGGTTCTTGCAGCCATTTTAAGCCCCTTTTTGCATCAAAAGCGGGTAAATAGGGAACTTCGAGGATGATTATATAATCCGATACTGCAGTTCACAGGACGAAAAACATGCGCATTACCTGTGATTTTCATGCGATGTCGGGATCGTTTCGGCGTAAAAAAGGAAAGAACCTTATCCATACCGGATTCCGACGCGATATCAATCCGATCGATTGGTCTTTGCACCCTGGCTTCTTACAATCTGACGCATCCCATCATCTTGCGAAAAGGACAATTACGGGGTATTAAAAGGCGGCTTGCTGCGTCATCGCTTCATTCACGTCAACAGCGCTGCAACACCTCCCACACGATCGACGTACATAAATGCGGATAAGTCACTGCTCGACGAGGGGAGATTACAGTATCATTTCTTGTGTGACCACGCACTCGATCTGTAAAGGAGTTAGACCTATGCCGTTCCACTGCTGCCTGTCCAGACTGCCCAGATTAATTCTGATCGGGATGTTGCTGGTCGCCTGTGCACCGTCTTCAGAACAGGCGGCCAGTCAGGTCGTCGATGCGCGAATTTCCCCCTCCGCGACCCGGACGAATCCGCCAACGGCGACGAGTACTTCAAGGCCCACCGCCACACCCACCAACACACCCGCTCCAACCAGCACCTCAACACCCATGCCGATACAAGTCCCTGCTTGGGAATCCGCCGGCATATACACGGTATGCCTGGAGATCCATCAAACCTACACCAACGTGGAAGGCGACTTCTCGTTACCGGTGGACGCACTTCTCTCCCGCGTGCTGGGCCGAATGGGGATCGAAGCTGTCGGATCCGGTGACGAGTGTGACGCTCAGCTTTCGATCGACATCACGGCTCAGGCGTTGAGTGGAACGTACAACAATCTTGGTCGCTGCTATACAGGTGCCACGGCCACGAGCCGGGCGACCCTTGCCGCCGAAGGATACCAGAGCGTGAACACGGCCTCGTTTACGCTGACCGAAGAACCCCATTTCGTCGCCTCCGCCAATACCTGTGAAGAAGAGCCCAGCGGCGCACCGTTCTACCTGACTTCTTCAGGGGCATTGCTGGGCAACCTGCTGCAACTATGGGGACAGCCCGCCTTGCATGCAGGCCTGGCAGAGCAAGACCCCGAAGTGCGCCTGGGAATCGTCATGGCAGTCGAGCGATCGGAAGCCAGAGCCGCCGGGCTCGAGACGAGCGACATCGTGTTCGTTCTCATGCAGGCATTTCAAAACGATGATCAGGCCAACCAATGCTGGGTCAGCGGCAATGCCGCATTTGCCCTGGGGAGGCTCGGCGCCGCGGCAAAAGAGGCCGTTCCCCTCCTGGCGCAAGCCATACTCTCGTCTTCCTGCGCAGCAGTCGATGCAATCATCGCCCTCGAGGATATTGGGCCGGCGGCGCGCGAGGCCGTACCCGCATTGATCGATGTCTTGCGCACCGGCAGCGAGGCGCGAGCCGACCTCGCCTCTGAAGCCCTGGTGCGGATTACCGGCCAGTCTTTCGGTCTGGATGCCGATGCCTGGCAGGATTGGTGGGATTCTGTGCAGGAATAGGTGATGCCGGGGATGTAACGAGACAGCATCACGCTCGGACAAGCCGACGTCATCGTGCCCGACGGAGAAAATCTAATCCCGGTTCTTTACGTTCCATGAACGAGCCACATATCCTCGTCCGTAAAGCATTTCTCCGCTTGCGCATCGTGGCTTGCTGCATCTAACTCGATGTTGCGCCGATTGCTGCTGCCTTCCAGAACCTCTTTGTAGTACTCGTGCTGGATCAAAAGATTCATGATCTCGTTCGTCCCGGTCCAGATCTGGGAGAGGCGGAAGTCCCGGACCATCTTTTCAATCGGATACACATCGGTGTATCCGATGCCGCCTGTGATCTGCATGGCCAGGTTGGATACGTTCCAGGCTGTATCCGTGGCGAATTTCTTCGCCTGGCTCACCAGCCGTCTGCAATTCGGGGATCCGCTGTCCACGGCTCGTGCCGCCATATACACCATGGCTCGAGCCGCATCCAGTTGGGTGATGGCGTCCGCAACCTTGAAGCTGACGCCCTGGAAGCGTCGAATTCGCTGACCGAATGCCCGCCGCTTATCGCTATACCGGGCCGCCACTTCCAGCGCCGCCCGCACACCCAGGCTCGCGGCCGCAGAGGTCAAACGTTCCGGAATCATCATTTGATTGAAGACGTCCACGCCACCGTGCAGTTCGCCCATGAGATTCTCTTTGGGAACTTCGACGTCTCGGAACACCAATCGCCCCGTACCTCCCCCGCGTGTGCCCATGAGGCCATACACGTACTCCGTTTTTACCCCGGGCCCTCGTTCGACCAGGATGGCGCTGATCCTGCGGTGCTTGTGTGCCTGCTCCTGAAAGTTTGTTCGACAGTAAACCAGGAACACATCGGCTTCCGTAGCGCCCACGATGAAACGTTTTTGGCCGTTGATCACGAAGCGGTCACCTTTCAATTCCGCCCGCGACGTGGCGCCGAAAAAGTCCGATCCGCCTCGGGGCTCGGTGAGTGCTTCCGCGCTGATGAGTTTGCCTTCGAGGATGGGCCGCAGGAAACGTTCCTTTTGCGTCTCCGTGCCAAAAACGTGCAGCGCATCCCCCACGATGGAGGGCATTACGAAGGCGCAGCCCAGTGTAGTTCCCAGGACGCCGATTTCTTCTTCCGCGATCACTTCGGCCGTCCAGGGCAGGCCGCGTCCACCCCATTTTGGGTCGAAACGAAGCCCCAGCAGGTTGTGGGCGGCCAGCTTTTCGACAAAGTCACGCGGATATTGAATCTCATCACGATCCAAAGCTCTCACCAGATCGTGGGGAACCTCCTCGCGCACAAACTGCCTGACCTCCTGTTGAAGGTCGCGTTCTTCCTCGGTCATCAGGCCGTCGTAAAACATGATCGCCTCCCACATACTTGCGTGTCTTGGAAACCAAACGGACCACCTTTTACATCATACACCAGGCCAGGCCAGCTTCGATTGTCTTTACATTCGATTTGCCGCAGGCAGGCCTCACGAAAAAAGAGCGTGGACCCGAAAAAGGAAAAACTATAGACATATGGAACCCAAGATCCGCGTCAGCTCTCGGGTAATGTTAAGAGGTACATTCGGACGAAGTTTTCGTCTCGTCATCCGTGGCCCGCGCCGCAGCCGGAATCGGACTTCGAGTAAGATGGGCCAGCTCGTGGAAAACAAAGGCGACGATAGCCACCGCCGTAAAAGTCGCCGTCATCGTCTCCAGACCGAAGTGCATACCAATCGTCCCGATCAAACCGGGGAGAATAGCCGACCCCAGTCCGACACTGGCCATTTGCAGAGCGACTCCGTTTTCGGCATGTTCCAATCCGACGCGCTGCGGGGTGGTCATCATCAGCATTGCGAAGATCGGCGCTTCGGCGAACCCGACAACAATCAAGCCAATTGACCCGATGATCGGCAGCGAGTCCCATGCGAACATGAACGTCCCTACTACGGCCCCCAGCAAACACCCGCGGAGCAACCGGGTGGCATCTAAGCGGTTGGCAACGAAACCAAAGAGTATTCTTCCGCCGGTAAACACTCCCCAATAAATGCTGACCCAGAGGCCCGCGATTTCCGGCGCAATGCCGCGTGCCTGAGTCAGCAGGGTATAGGCCCACTGTCCGATGCCGATCTCCATCGCCACATAAGCCAGGAACGTAATCATGCTGAACCACAGCACCGGCAGGCGCAGTGATTGGCTGAAGCCAGCGCGGCGAACCGGTGTGTTCTCCGCGCTTTGGAAACCCTCATTTCGCCACAGGTGGCGGTTCACGATGAGCAACGCCAGGATGACGACCAGTACAGCCCCGGTAATGGCATAACCGATCTGCCACTTCAGCTGCAGCGCACAGTAGGTCATAAGCAGCGGACCAAGGGTAATACCGATCCCAAAGCTGGCATGCAGCCAGTTCATTTCCCGCGCCGAATGATAGGTGGTGACATACAGATTCAGTCCGGCGTCGATGACGCCGCTGCCGAATCCTGCGATCAGTCCGAACGCGACGATCAGAACCCAGGTCGCAGAGGCCGCAATGGCGAACATACTCAGCGCCAGGATCAGGATGCCGCCGACCAGGATCATGCCGCTGCCCAAACGCGCCATGATCCGTCCGATGATGAAACTCGCCAGCGTGTACGCGATGGTTTGAACCAGAAACAGCACACTGACAGCATCCAGCTCCAGGTTGAATTCGTCCTGCATGTAGGGCCAGGCTACGCCGAGCAGTCCGGCCGACAGTCCCAGCCCGACGAACATCAGAAAGGCGATCAGGATGATTCTTCTATTCTCGATTTTCGATATCATGGGTAAGATTTTAATCTATTAGGTGTATGGTGAAAAACTATATCCATCCTGAGTTCCAATGGAATTGCCCATTAATCGATCGCTCTTTTCAGTATGCCTGCTTGCGAGTTAACCTATAATCTTGCCGGGCCTTTTAGTAAACAGCGATTTACCCGCATCCGACGCGGAGCCTGATTAACAACGTCTGCAAGGACGCCATACGCTATTGTTTGGGAGAGATGAGGAAAAGACAAGCCGTCACTCGGGCTTCGCAACGATTGCGGAACGAACGTGTTTTACGGGGTACACGAGCGTCCGGCACTTTCCTCCGGATGAAAGCCTGTTACTGGACTGTAATATCGTGTTCCCGAACTCAAGTATATCCGTCATTGGCTCGTAACATGTGCCGCGTAGACTTGCATCGAAGTCAACCAGATAATTCGCCAAAAGGATTAACGCTATGAAACACAAGATTCCTATCTTCTCGCTCCTTCTGGTCA
>DAOUEE010000041.1:0-17380 GCA_034430695.1 Anaerolineales bacterium
TCTTTTGCCCCGGTGGACGTATACTCATACTTACTCAATAAAGCCGTGCAGCACGATCGAATCCACAGCATAACCAAACATAAAAACTGCAATCACAAAGACGATGGCGAATACGAAGACTTTTTTCCCAAGACCGACCAATCGACCATAGAGACGTAGAGCCAGGGGAACAAGGGGTCTGGTGATGATGCCCAATGCAGAATCCGCTGCAAGATCATTCACGAACGTGTTGCGGACACGATCATCGAGCACGAAATACGGCACGAGGAGCAAGGTTTGGAAAAGCATTACCATCTGGCTGAGCATCGGGTCTCCCCGTCCTGCCACTCTCGCCTCCGGAAATCGCCAGAACAGGTTTGCCGACAGAGTCGACAAAACCGAAAAAATTATCAAGAACAGAACGAACATCGCCGGCAAGATTTCCGACTTCTTCATAAAGAGAACCAGGAGAACGATTACCGCAGCGAGCAGTAAAAGATCGTAGGTCATGTACGGCCAGATCACTTCTCGCCTTGCCGAATATGACGTAGTCGAGACAGCGTTCAACATACTCAGAAATAGAATCGGCTGCACGATGAGCAGGATAAGCGGGTACAAAAGGCAACCGCCAATACCTCGTTTGGCAGAATCAGGTTGTAACCCGGCATCCGACGGTTGTAGATCGCTAGATGCAGCGTTCTTCGGCCGATCTTCTTTTGACGACTTGATGGCTTTGGCACCCATTGCTCCTCCCGACCTCGTCCCAGGCAGCGCCAAGCGCATTCGCTGGTAATGGAGTTCGTGTAATAACCCGCCGAGGAACGCTGATCGATTACGTTCCGTCGAACTCATGTCCATGCCGCTCTGGGAAAATCAAATAGTATGGTAGGCTAAAGATGGAACGGTCTGTAGGTACACGCGTAGGGATTTCACCCAGTACGACGGTACTTTTAATTCTAGGCTTCCCGATCCAATCCCAACTGGACGGCAACCTTTGCCGCCTCTACGCGGTTCTTGACCCCCAACTTGTTGTAGATGCAGTGCACGTAGTTCTTGATCGTCTGCACGCTGACGCACAATTCGGCAGCGATTTCACGATTATCCAACCCCCTTCCGAGCAATCCGAGCACCTCGATCTCGCGCGGCGTCAAATCCGCCAGGACCGGCCTTTCCTTTTCGCCGCGCGCCCAGGCAGCCACTTTACGCATGACCTGCATGCTGTACCACTCGCCGCCTTGCACTACCTGCCGCACAGCACGCTCCACGGTATCCAGGGCTTCTTCCTTCAAGATATAACCTTTTGCGCCGGCCTGCAGCATGCTGAAAATTTCTTGATCTTCTGTGAAAGCGCTAAGCGCGACGACGTTTGTCGGGATGTTCTTCTTACGGACCTCTGTTGCCACCTGCCATCCTGGCAATTCTGGCAGCCGACAGTCGAGCAGCACAACGTCAGGTCGCAGCGCGTCGATCATCTTCAATGCCTCGAGGCCGTCACCGGCTTCACCAACAACATCGATATCGTCCGCTTGATCCAACCGGGCGCGAATGCCCGCGCGGATTGCTGGATGATCGTCTGCCAATACGACACGAATGCTCATTCATGCACCTCGTTCCTCGACGTTTTTTGTATGGTGTCACTCATCGAGTCCGACCTCGCTGGGGATTACATCGGTCGCGGATAAATCTCTTCCACATTTCCCCCAAGCGCGGACCGTCGTCCCGCGTCCCACTTCGGAATACACCTCCAGGTGACCTCCGGCCTTCTCCAGGCGTTCATTCATCATGACCAGACCGTAGTGCCCCTCCAGTTCCATTGCATCGAGTTGTTTCGGTTTGATAAAACCCCGCCCTTCGTCCCGCACTTCCAGGACATAATGGTTTTCATCCAGGCGTAGTTTCACCCACACTTCGCGAACGCCGGAATGTTTCGCCGCATTATTCACGGCTTCTTTATACGTCGACAGCAGCACCATGGCGGTGGATTCGTCAGGTAAAGAACGGGTTTCGGGTACATCGAGGTTTACCGTTAGGCCAGTCTTCTCCATCAATCGCGTTGCGTGTTCCGCCATCAATGCTTCCAATCCCATCGCATCCAATCCGCCGGAGCGCAACCTGCTGCAGGCATCACGTACGGTTCGCATGATGCGATGGACTTCCCGCACCGCCTGTTCCAGTGCATTCCTCAGGAGCTTGTCTTGCGATCGATCTCGATAGTCGCTGAGCTGGTAACTCAAGGCGATCAAGTCCTGAACGGGGCCATCGTGCAGATGTCCGGCGACGGTTCGGCGCTCCTGTTCGCGCGCCGTGGAAACACGCGCCCGGGCCGCATCCAGCGCTACCGCTGCGCGCTCCACGCGCAGGAGCAGTCTGCTCTGCACTTGAACGATCAACGCAACGTGAAGCGTAAATACGGTCAGCATCGCCGTAAAAGCGATGATTTCAAAAACCCAGGTAAAAGGGGACAGTGCAGGATTGGGATTGACCATCCAGCGCGCGAAGGCGTCCTGAGACGCACCGATGGTGTAGCCAATGTACAGGAGCCAGCTTAGGCCGGCAGCCACGACGCCCGAGCGCACATCGATCAACACGATCGCCGCCACTGGAATAGCGACCAGCACCAAACGCCCGTTGCCGATCATTCCACCTGCAACCAATGTCTCCGCGGCAAGCACATATCCGCCCAACAACATCCCCCAGCCTCTGACGCCATGCGAAAGCCGCTTCAACACGAGCAGCAGGATCACCAGGAGATACGCCAATACTGCGCTCGCGGCGGCGGAACGGTGATGGGGGATTTGGTAAGCTCTATACAACGTGAGCGTGATGGGGATGACACCCGCAACCAGTATGGCGATCAGAATCTTGCGCAGCGTACGTTCGCGCCAAGCCTGCAGTTCCCTCGCCGCCCAGGCACCGGTCTGTGTTCCCGACCCATCGGGCATCGTCTGCCTCCTCGAAATACGCACGATATCGCACATCCGCGCTTTACGCTTTACAATGTATGTGCCGGCAGCAAATCAAGCCCATTGCCAAACACGAATATGATTCCCCCAACCAATATACTCGTTCTCGTATCACACCATGCTGCTGCTCAGATCAAGAAAAGGGAGAGGCAAGACACCCCCAAACCTGAATGTGCGAGAAAGATGTGATCCATTCTGCATGCGTCTTCTTGCTTCCGTTTATTATAAATCAATGCACTCGCATCAATACCGGAGTTGTAACTTTACACAACATCGTGGTGCGGCAGTAGATCCTGGTAAAAATCATCGAGATCGTCCTGTAAATCTACGTACGAACTGCTGCGTAGGATTATTGTCAGGTTAATGAGGGATCAAAATGGGATGAATCCGAATTTTCTACTGTAGCATCATCCTATATACGAACGACGTTCATGAAAGGAAAATAAATGGATATCGCAAACATTTTCAAACGCGCATGGGAAGTTACCTGGAAGAATAAAGGGCTCTGGGTACTGGGCATCCTGGCGAACTGTTCAGGTAGCAGCGGTCAGGGTTCGGGAAACGCTGGCCCCAGAGTTGAGTACCACATCAACCAGGGTGACTTCCCCCGAATCGAAAACTGGATACGCAGCGTTCCGGAGGATACCTGGATCACCATCGCCGTCGTCGCCGCCTGCATGATTATTCTGCTGGCGATCATTTTCTGGGTGCTTTCGGCGATCGGCAACGGCGGCTTGATCTCCGGCTTTCAGATGGCCGATATGGGCGAAACCCCCACGTTGGCCAGATCCTTCCGGCAGGGAATCCGTCATTTCTGGAAGCTGATGGCAATCCAACTCATCGTGGGATTAGGGATTCTGGTGATCGTGATCGCAGGGATCATTGGTGGAACCTTGTTCTCCGTCCTGACTTTGGGCATCGGATTGCTCTGCCTGCTCCCGCTCGTCTGCCTGTTGATTCCCTTGATGATCCTGCTCTCGATTTACACCATGCTGACGCAGGTCGCGGTGATCGTCGAAGAACTCGACATCATGACCTCCTTCAAACGATCCTGGGAAGTCGCGCGCACGCATCCCGGGGAAATCATCCTGCTAGGCTTGGTTCTGGGAGTCGGCGGTTTCATCGCAGGGTTGATTCTACTGATCCCCATCGCGCTGATGGTCTTGCCCCTGATCATCAACCTGGTCAACGGCCACGAACTCGCCAGCTTTACCAACACCATCATCGGGATTCTGCTCTACCTGCCGGTCTTGCTGGTCGCCAGCGGCATCGTACGCACTTTCACCACAGGTTCTTGGACGTTGGCCTATCGCAACTTGATCGAAGCCGAGACAGTATAGTCCCGCTGCACTTCAAGCCTGGATCTGGACTCGAGCTGTAAACCAGATCCGAGCGTCGTTACCCGTAGCGCATAGCGCCTTTCAATCGGTGTTATGCGCTATCACCTTTCATATCTTTGCCGTCGCTCGGCTATGATTCCGAGATTCTAAGGCGGAGACGTTCCGGTTGCGCGGAAACCGGATTCCAGCGGTACAGGCCAAGGGCAGTCGCATCTTCACCGACCACGATCACGAGATAAGTGTAATCCCGTTGGAATTGGTCCCACCTATCGACATCGTCCACCCGCTTCAGCCAGGAACCAGTGTTAATGTACCAGGGGGAAATAGGCTTCCGGGATACTTTACGGCAGTCCGGATCGTGCGTGTGCCCGAAGACGAGATAATTTACAAGCGGCGCGGATCCGGCGTCCATGGGATCCGAGAGAATCTGCCAGATTTTCTTCGATGCTGCGTACAGATAATCATGCGCTCCGATTCCCTCATCCCCAGAAAAGATGAGCGGCACGAGGATCGATTTGAGCAAGAAGCCCAATACACCCAGAATGATTGCACGATTGAGATAGCTGTCGAAAAGCGTTTCGAAAGTATTGGACACGAAGAATTGCCAGACGAACGGCCCTACAAAGACAAGTAAAAGGAAAAAAACGATCAGTAACGGCGGCACAGCGACAACCATAAACCGAAAGATCTTATGCAGTGGGGTGACCCGTTTCACAAACGCTTCGTCTTCAATCCGTTCCAGGTGTTCGATGGTGAGGTTTCCTCGAGCCAGATGGGCGAGGTTGTACACGTGATAATTGTCCGCTGTCGATTGCCATTTTTCGGCTGCGCGCAATTCATCTCCGCTGCGCACCTTGCGATAACGAAGGTTGGATCTTCGTCGATCGCGGAAATAATCCTCGAAGCTGCGCGAGACGAGTACTTTTACGAATTTCCATAAACCCGACGAGTGTTTTGCAAACAACCGTATCATGTCTCGTAAACGATTTTTAAAGGTCCAGGTGATGACACGCGTGATGGGTCTTAGATTGTCAGCGAAGGGGAAAGTCTCTTCGACTCTGTTGAAGAAATAACGCACAAAGAAAGAGCCGGGAGGAAGACGAAGGCGTTGAGGATCGAATTGCAGCACAGGATAGAGAAAATTTTCAAAGAAATCCGCCAGCTCATACTGATTGCCGTGTTCGATGTAAGCTACACCGGGCTTGAAGTAAATCCAGGGCACGAAGGTGCAGTCATTATGCACGCGCTCAGCCAATTGGGGTAAATTCTGAACAAGGCTGATTGGTTCTGTCGACCAGGGAGGATCGGAGAAGCGCAAATCCGCCGCGGCGTCGAGGATCAGCTCGCGAATTCGTTCCTGCACTCCGGGCCAGAACAGCTCGACATCATGGTTGCCCTTCATGATTACGAGCGAATTTCCCCGGTCGATAAACCAGGCGAGGGCGCTGAAGAAAATCGGATGGCCCTCGGCGATGCGATCCAATTTCCATACCGCTTCCGGCTCCGTTGTGCCTAATCCGTAGGTGCTTTCGCTTTTCGACAACCGCGGATCCTTTCGGCAGGCCAGGATTCTGACTTCGGTGGTCAAGCGTTCCAGATCCCAGATGCGATCTGCAGAGATTTCTTCTCCCCACGCCTGCAACTGCTCCACCAGTTGGATCAACAAACGATGTGTATCACCTTGAAAAGCATGCATCTCCTGAATGGATTCGTCCAAACGACTCAGTGCCTGCTGCTTTCTTCGTTCGGGCATTGCGACGATATGACGATTTGGAATGGGATTCTCATCATGGGTAAGTTCGTCGATCTTCCACTTCAGCCCCTCTACATCCGCTGCCGGGAGGGAAAGGATTTGCAGGAATTCAAAGCCGTCCCCGGCGATGATCAGCTCCCAGGGAAGACCGTTCTGGCGATGGGTTTCGTGAAAACGCAGGAAGTCGGCGAAGGCTTTATCGACCAGGAAATCCTCATTCGGTGACCACTTTCCCACCTCGAGCCGGAAGCCCTCGCTCAAATGTAGATCGCTCACGACAAGCAAGTTGCTTCTTGTTTCAGCCATTCAATCACCCCGCCAGATCAATATTCTCGTTCTACATTCGATATCGCGCACAGCGAATCGCAGGATCTATCTCCGAAAATTGCCGGGCGATTTAGCAGCATACAGAAAGAAACCCGGCTCTCCTGCGAAGTCGGGTTTCTCAGCGTGTCGATATCGGGCTCCCCGCTGCGCCTTGGCCTGCCGCTTTCCCTGGGCCAAGCGATGTGCTGCCGGAATTCGCCTACAGCATACAAGAAAACGATGAGGGGTTCAATCGTGTTTTTTACTCCCCACACGATCACGATAGGCGAGATGCCTCGATTTCTATATAATACTCGCCTGAAGAAACCTTCTCCGGCCAGGAGGATCTTATGCGACGAATTTCAACGCCATGCATCATTTTCGCGTGGGTCATCACTGCATGTCAGACCAGCCCGGTCACGACTGCACGAGGTGATCCGCGTCCCCCAACTCCAGACAAAAGGTGCGGCGACGGGGTTTGCAACGGACCAGAGACCACCGGCAACTGCCCTCAAGATTGCGCCTCAGAGACGGTGCCGGATGATCAGCGCGTGCTCTATCTTGGTCTCATGATCCATCTCGAAGGTTGGGGGGATGATAAAGACGAAGCGAAATTCGAACAACATGCTCGAATCGTGCGCGAGTGGGCCAGTTTGTTCGAAACTTACGCTGCGAAACTTACTTTCGAAAGCAAGGAACTCACGGACGGATCGATTCTATGGGGGGATAACGTGCTGCTGGAAATGCAGCAGCGCGGCCACGGCGTCGGCGTGCATGCGGATATCGGAGGGCAGTTAAACTACAACTGCGCCCGTTTCGCGGATGACCTGCGCGCCGAAAAAGAGCAACTCGAAACCCTGGGGGTAGTCGTACGGCACCTCTCGGGCAACACCTCGCATTGCGATTGGGTGACCGCCTCGGCCGATGCGGGCTACCTGTTCACCACCGGCATCGTGTCGTACAGCGTGATGTCGATGCCCGCAGCGCTGCGGCCGCCCGAATATCGCGACTGCGAGACACCTTCGGAATGCCACGACGTCATTCCTTCCGATCTTTCCGGGCGGATCCACCCCTGGCGCGCAGACAGCGGTCTGGATTGGCTCACCCACGATCCCAACGGCCGGCTGGTAATCCTGGCGGAAAGCGGCGAGATGCCCACGCAGTTGGAAGACATCGACGCATTCATCGCGGAACTCGAGGAGGCCATTTCGCTTGCCGAATCCGGCATGGTGAACATCTACTACGTCGGCAAGAGCATCGGGTCGCCAGTCGAGACCGAGGTGGTCGAGGCCTGGCTGCAGCGCATCGAGCCGTACGTGCAATCCGGACAGGTGCAGTGGATGACGCTGCCGGAAATGTACGAGGCCTACGTACAATGGGAGCAGGGTCAATAAGAAACGACGCTGCCATAACTCCTGGTCGATGTGAGTATCAAACCACTATTGATCTTGGCGTCGATCGCCAGAATCCCCCGATGCCAAAACCCAGATTTCGAGGGGAAGTGATAATACCTTAGAATCATGCTAAGATCGTGTCGTTTTCACACGCAAACAAAGGATTCCTATCGGTACTCGATAATGTCGAACCCGTTATTGTCAACAAAGCTGTACATTCCTCCTACTCGCCCCGACCTCGTTCCGCGCAAGCGTTTGATCGAGCAGTTGAATGCCGGGCTGGCGGGGCGAATTATTCTAATCTCCGCGCCCGCCGGTTTTGGAAAAACGACGCTGTTGAGTGCTTGGCTGCAAGAGCACAGCGATTCTGCGGCGTGGCTATCTCTGGACTCGGAGGATAACGACAGCAGCAGGTTCTGGCAGTACTTAATCGCAGCCATTCAAACGCTGCATCCTTCGATCGGGGAAGGGGTAAGAGCTTCGCTGCAAACGTCGCAGCCGGCGCCCATGGATGCCTTGTTGACCATGTTCATCAACGAACTTTCTTCCATCCCATCCCCTCTCGTTCTGGTCTTGGATGACTATCATCTCATCCGAGAGGAATCCATCCACCAGAATTTGGATTACTTCATCGAACATCTGCCGCCGCGAATCCACCTCGTAATCGCCACGCGTGAAAACCCTCCTCTGGCACTGTCACGCTGGCGAGCACGCGCGGAACTCCTGGAGATCCGCGTCGCCGATCTGCGCTTTACAGCAGAAGAGACCAGCGAATTCCTCAACACGATATCCAATTTGGATCTGCGTGACGACGATGTCGCCGCGTTGGAGAAACGCACGGAAGGGTGGGCCGTCGGCCTACACCTGGCTGCGCTTTCGCTGCAAGCATTGGATACGAGAGGCAAACAAGAGTTCATCGACGCGTTTGCAGGGGATGACCGTTACGTGATGGATTATCTGGTCGAAGAGATCCTTCAATATCAATCTGCACACATTCAGGATTTTCTTTATCAAACATCTATTCTTGAAAGAATGTGCGGGCCACTCTGTGATGCGCTCACCAATCGAGATGACAGCCAAAAGATATTGGATGGATTGGTACGAATCAATCTGTTCACCATTCCAATGGACAATCGTCGATTTTGGTTTCGTTACCACCATCTTTTTGCCGATTTACTCTATCACCGCCTACGTCTATCGACGGAAGAGGCCGCTATTCGCTCGATCCGCATTCGGGCCAGCCAGTGGTTCGAGGGTGAGGGTTTAATCGATGAAGCGATTAAATATGCTCTTGCCTCGCACGATTTTCATTACACCGCAGAGATTATCAATCGGCATGTACTGAGCACCTTCTACCGCAGCGAAACCATCATGGTGTACAAGTGGCTGAAGTCACTCCCGGAAGAGGTATTGCATTCCAACGCATTACTGAGTGCCATTTTCGCCAGCTGTATTCTTTTGGAGCATATAAACACCCTCGAAACGCCCGAGTCTGCGGCCCGGGTACAAAAGTGGTTGAAAATCGCTGAAAAGGCATTGGAGCGGGAGAGCCCATCGCAGAAAACCCAGCCCGCATCCGGGCCCGTCGCCAGACACTACATCGATAAGGTGCGGGCATACTTACTCCAGCTCCGTCTTGAGGATCCTCAAAAAGTGATCGACTTCACGCGTAAATCGATTGCACGTCTTCCAGAGAGTGAAACCCTCTTTCGCAGCGCGCTGGCATACAACCTGGGGAATGGATATTTACGCCTGGGAGACCTTGAGGCCGCCAGAGAATCTTACACAGAAGCGTGGCACACCGGAATCGTCAGCAACGATCTGTTCAACGCTTCGGCCGGGATCAGCGCACTTGCAGATACTGCCCGAGCGCAAGGACAACTGCAACAAGCCGTTGAGATTTGCCGGACAGGACTGCGGGAAATCAAAGGCAAAGTGGACGATCGGTTAATTCCGTACACGGGCACGATCGAGGTCGTCTTGGGCAGCACGCTGCTCGAGCAAGGACACCTTGAAGAAGCTCTCCGGATTATCCAGGACGGGTTGTTCAAACTCGAACTGACCTCGGCGCCCGGTCATCAGAGTCGGGGGTTGATCGAACTTGCAGCCATCCAACAAATTCGGGGGCAAATCGACGAAGCCCTGGAATCATTGGCGAAGGCGGAGCAACTTCGGCCGCAAGAGAACGTACATGCCGGCACACAGCGGGTGAAATTATGGCTGCGGCAGGCACAAACCGAACCACATTTTCTCGATCTGGCGCTGCAGTGGGCAGAAGATCACCGCGAACTCCTGGACGCGGATTGTGAGGAGATTGACCTCGAAACCCTTACGCTGGCCCGGGTCATTCTCGCCCAGCACCAGCGGAATCTGTCACAGCCCTTCGCCAGCCTTAACCAATTGCACGACATATTGATGAACCAGGATGCAATCGCCGAGCAGCGAAACGATCTTCGTTCGCAAATCGAAATTCTGATCCTGCAGGCACTCACCCAGCAAGCACGGAGAAACCAGGGACGAGCCGCCGAAGCGTTGGAAAAAGCCCTTGCGTTGGCCGCGCCACAGGATTTTTCATTTATTTTTGGTGCTGAAGGTAAGCCGATGCTTGAGCTGCTGCGTCAGGCCAAGCCGGGCAGCAATTTCCCCGGCTTTATCGATCGTTTGTGTTCGCTCTCCGAAAAGTGGGGACTGGGTGAGAATGCGCAGCGGAAGCGGAAAGTGGCCCAGGATCAACTTACCGAACCTTTGAGACCCCGGGAGCTTGAAATCCTGCAATTGATCGCAACGGGAATCTCAAACCCGGAAATCTCGGAAAAACTCTATATCTCTGTAAACACCGTCAAAACGCACATCACCCACATTTTTCGCAAGCTTGACGTCTCACGCCGCACGCAAGCGGTCGCTCGAGCACGCGAGTTGGGAATTCTCGAATAACGGCCTGATTTGGTACCTGCAATCACCCTCTTGGGTGACGACAGCCATCCCGGTTGCTTGGTAGAGTAAGTCCATTCAAGCAACTTTTTTGTATTCGATCGAGGGCCGAGGATGCAAAACGTCCCAAAACAATACACGGACTCTCTGACAACGTATGAAATTAAAGTCCAGGGAAGGCTGGATCATAAATGGTCTTCCTGGTTTGAGGACATGCAGATCAGCGTCGAGGAACAGGATGGGAAGATCGTCACCACTTTATACGGCGGCATCCCCGATCAAGCCGCGCTTCACGGAATTTTGTCCCGCATCCGGGACCTGGGTTTGAATTTAATTCTGGTGAGGCGCAAGGACGCAGCCTCGCATACGAAATGATCAGAAAGGAGAACAACGGATGAAGAAATTTTTAACACTGCTTTTTATCGCTTCCTCATTTCTCTCGGCTTGCACGTTGAAAGCCGGATCGCCGACTACCGAAATTCCAGCGGCCGTTCCAACGCAAACGTCGACGCCAGAACCCGCCGAACCATGGGAGATCGTGCTTGAGTTGGATCGCGTCGAACAAAACGTAAGGATGGCGGCGTTCTATGACGACAGGCTGGGATTTACCGGCGGCGCCGATTCGGCAGGCAAACTTCACATCACCAACGACGGTGGCCAGACCTGGGTGGTTTCCGACACGAGTTCGGGTTGACTGTTCGGCCTGGACATCGTTGATGTCAACACGATCTGGCAATGCAACGCCTCGGTGATTCGCCTGACTCGAGACGGCGGCCTTACCTGGGAAGGTGATGCTGACGGCGCCGGAATACCTTTCTGTCGAGTGAGTGCGGCCGACGCGAATACAGTCTGGTACCTCTCGCCGAAGCACACTCCGAACTCACAGCTGAGCACCGACGCGGGTGAAAGTTGGACGGAATTCCCTCTGCCTGGGGAAATGTATCTATATAACATCGTCACCATCTCCCTCCGAACGAGTAAAGATGGATATATCTTGTTCAAGGGCGGAGATTTGTACGTCACGGCCGACGGGGGACAGAACTGGAACAAGATTTCACTGCCACTCGGTAAATACGGTGAAATGAAATTGGAGGCGAATGATTCCACGACATTTGGCGCCATCCGTTTCATGGACGCCGATAACGGCATCGTGATCGTCAACCTCTTCGGAGGCGGAGACAGCAAGGTCCTCGCGCTGACGACTGCGGATGGTGGCCGATCCTGGCTGGAAGAAATCGTGCCTGCAACTCTCGGTTCCACGTATCTGACGAGAGACGGCAAATATCTGACCATCCTTTCGGTCTCGGGGAAGATCGCTGTGCTGCGCCACAACACCGAATAACGCCGGAAAGAAGGGCAGCCCGTATAAGTCATGATGAAGCATATCTTGTGTCGCGCCTTGCTGATCGGATTCTCGATCGTTGCGATGACCGCCTGTTCCTCGGTCGATGGCCCATCTGACTTCGCCGAGCGATCGATGGATCAGGAATACGTACTTCTATCCGATTCCTGGGAGTTCCTGCGCAAGGACTCCATAGACCACGCCATACGCGTCGCGGCGCACTTGAATCCCGATATCGGCATTACGGGCGGGCCGTCGGAAGAAGGAAAGGCACACCTCACGTTGGACGGCGGCCAATCCTGGATCATGTCCGACAGCAGTGTTGAATGCCTTTTCAGCCTCGACATGGTTGATGCGCTTGTGGCTTGGCAGTGCAGTCTGGGACCCGTAGCCCGAAGCGTCGATGGCGGACTGACCTGGGAACCCGTCACCGATTTCGGTAACTACTGCAAGTTCCTGAGTTTCCTCGACGCATGGACGGGGTGGATAGCATCAACGGATCACCTGGGAATCACAATCGATGGCGGCGGAAGCTGGCAATCTGTGAGCTTGCCGGATGATATGTCCGAGATACTGGCAATTTCGCTGCAAACATCGCTGCAAGGCGCTGTTCTCGATACCGCCGGACGAGTGTTCGTCACTGCGGATGGCGGTGAAACCTGGCAAGAACGAAATTTACCAATCGGGGATGCACGGATATCCGAGGTCGAAACCGCCTCGGCGGGGCTGCGTTTTCTGGACGACCAACACGGTTTTGTGGTGCTGCATATCAGCGGAAATTCGCAGAGCAAAGTCGTCGAGTTCCAAACTGCCGACGGCGGCATGAATTGGGTTTCGACAGATGTAGCCGATACTCCCATGTTCGTGTCGCTATACCTCTCGCACGATGCATCTTATCTAACCATTACCAACATGATGAAACCCGAGATCGTGTTAATGAAACGGAAAGACGGCAGCAAGTAGGCGGAAGCATATGCACATCGACGAGCAGCTCATCTATCTGGACAATGCGGCAACGTCATGGCCCAAGCCGATCTCAGTTGGCGCAGCCATGCTGCGTTTCTTGACGGAGATGGGCGCAAACCCCGGCCGTTCCGGGCATCGCATGGCTGTGGATGCGGCTCGCATTGTGTATGAAACACGTGAGAGTGTCGCAAGATTATTCAACGCTCCCGATCCACTGGGTGTCATTTTCGGAGCCAACGTCACTGAAGCTCTCAATTTGGCAATCCACGGCTATCTGCGACCAGGCGATCATGTAATTACAACCAGCATGGAACATAACTCCATGATGCGTCCTCTCCGGGCGATGGAACGAAATGGACTCGAGTTGACCGTCGTGAAGTGTTCTGCGGAAGGTTATCTCCCTCCCGAAGATGTTGCCGCAGCGATTCGACCGAATACCGTCATATTGGCCGTCAATCATGCCTCCAACGTCGTCGGCACGATAACGCCTGTTGCTGACATCGGCGAAATCGCTCGCCAATACGGGCTGCTCTTGTTGCTGGACACCGCTCAATCCGCAGGTGCGTTTCCCATCGACATGCAGGCGGATCGAATCGATCTGCTGGCGTTCACGGGACATAAATCGCTCTACGGATCCATGGGAACCGGTGGATTGATCGTCGGTCCGCGCGTAGACCTCGAGCGCTTCACGCCGCTCAAGCAAGGTGGAACCGGCAGCCGCTCCGAATTGGAAGACCATCCTGGCTTTTTGCCCGATCTGGGCGAAAGTGGTACGCCCAACGGTGTGGGTATTGCAGGCTTGAAAGCCGGCATTCAGTGGATTTTGCAGCAAGGACTGGATACGATCCGCTCGCACGAGACAACCTTGACCCAGCAATTGCTGGACGGCCTGCTCGGCATTCCCGGCGTTACGGTCTACGGGAGTTTGTATGCAGACTTCCAAACCCCGACAGTCTCCTTCAATATTGACGATCAATCGCCTTCTGAAGTTGGATTGCGCCTGGACGAAGAGTTCGGCATCCTCTGCCGCGTGGGTTTACACTGCGCGCCCGCCGCCCATAAAACGCTGGGCACCTTTCCGGCCGGCACCGTGCGTTTCAGCCTGGGCGCAATGAACACCCGCGAAGATGTCCGTGCCGCGATTTCAGCCGTCCGACAGCTGAGTCAGAAAAACAATATGCTTCATTTCAGCAGAAAGCACTTCACTGCAAAGGACCAACCGTGAGCAAGATTTACAGCGTAATATTGGTCTACTCGACCAGTTACGCACTGAAGATCGAGAAAATTCTGCAAGAAGCCGGGATCGGCCACTATTTAATCCCCGTGCCTCGTCACCTGAGTTCTGATTGCGGCGTCTGCGTACGCATCTCGCAATCCGATCGAAAACGATCTGAAGCCTTGCTCCAATCGGCCCAAGTCGAGACAGAGGGCTTTTACGATATATAACGATGCCCGCTCAAAAAACGGTCTATGCGAAATAAGATAACCACTTGCTTCGCCTCTCGATCAGGAATTATTTTTGCCGGAGCTTCTATCGGTGTCATGGCTGCGTTATTGGTCTACGCAGGCAATCCACCCAACATGGGAATTTGCATCGCGGGGTTTTTACGCGACATCGGCGGCGCGCTGGGTTTTCACCGCGAAGGTGCGGCACAGTATATCCGTCCCGAGATCATGGGCATCGTGTTGGGTGCTTATCTTACTGCCAGACTCTTCTCGGAGCACCGCAACCGGGCAACCTCCCTTTCATTCGTATCATTGATTCTGGGCATGTTCGCGGCCATCGGCGCACTGGTTTTCCAGGGCTGCCCGTTGAGAACCCTGCTACGTCTGGCAGGTGGAGATCTGAACGCGCTCGTGGGTTTTGCCGGTTTTGGTTTGGGAGTCATCATTGGCGTGCAGCTGCTCAAGGCCGGATACGCACCCGGCCGCACCAGGCCGCTGCCCGCCTATTTCAGCCGGATCATTCCTATCACTATGGGTATCTTGCTGCTTTTGCTGATCTTCCAGCCGCGCTTTGCCGAGGATGGTCCGATATTCTCCAGTTACGTGGGTACGGGCTCGATGCACGCCGCCATCTGGCTCTCCCTGGGCGTGGGTTTGTTGATCGGATTTTTGGGTCAACGCACACGTTTTTGCATCATGGGATCGCTGCGCGACGTTGCGCTCATGCGCAACACACACCTCCTCAGCGGGGCACTCAGTCTACTTGCCGCGGCCACGGTGACGAACGTTATTCTGGGCCAGACACACTTTGGATTCGCCAATCAGCCCGTGGTTCAAAACCAGCATCTGTGGAACTTTTTAGGCATGGTTCTGGTTGGTATTGCTTCCGCGCTGGCGGGCGGCTGCCCAACACGGCAGCTCATCCTCACGGGGGAAGGAAATGGAGACGCAGCCTACTTTATCCTGGGCATGTTCGGGGGTGGAATCATCGCACATAACTTTGGGCTCGTGTCACCCTGCGTCTCGGGACCCATGGAAGTCACGATCGGACCCTCCGGGATGATCGCGGTCGTCGCCGGCGTCGTGGTTTGCGTGTGGATCGGGCTGCACACGCGTGTCGGCAGAGATGATTCCCGCTAAGTCGATGGTAGTCGCGACCGGTTTAACCCTTTAGGCTTTTGATTCGAATTCCACATTCTACAATATTCGGATTTTCAGCATAAACACCCCGACTGCTCTTGATAAGCGCACACTTCTACACCATACTTATACAGAATATACTTAACCGATGAAGTATTTCCAAATATCCATCACGGAGGATCCAATATGGCTCGGAATGAGCACAACACCACGGACATCAATCCAACAAATATCCAATGGAAACCACTCTACCTGGCTGGTGCGATTGCCCCGCTGATCGCGCTGGCCACATACGTGATCGAGGTCATCGGGGTAATTCTGGTCGGCGACCCTTATCCGACAAGTTCACTGGAATGGTTCACTTTATTCGCGGACAACAAGCTGCTCGGTTTGCTGGCGTTGAACGTTTTCGACGTGGTTTCCATCGCCCTGCTCGGGATCATGTTTCTGGCGCTCTACATGGCGTTGAGGCGAGGGAACGAGTCGATCGGGTTGATTGCCGCGTTCTTCGCCCTCCTGGGCATCGCCGTATTCGTCGCCTCGCGCGCCGATATGGGATCCACGATGCTCAAACTCAGCGATGAGTACGCGGCGGCAACGTCACAAATACAAAAGGACCAGTTACTGGCAGTAGGACAGGCGCTGGCGGCTCTCGTACGGGCCACGATCGACACGATGGGGTACTTCTTTGTAGCTACCGCCAGCTTGCTGATCTCCATCCTCATGTTGCGCGGCGAGACCTTCATCAAAGCAACCGCCTACGTTGGCATGCTTGGATTCGTAGTCACGTTGGTCGGCCGCATCGGTCTTATTATTGATTCATCGCTGTCGGAGATGCTCCTGCCTGTCGGTGGATTAATCTGGTTGATCTGGTGGGTGTTGGTCAGCCGCGGTCTTTTCCGGCTCGCACGGGAAAGTTGATAAACTCAAGTGCCTTGAGATAGGAACCAAAGGCCAAGGACCTTGAAGTCAAAGCGCGTGCTATGTCTGATCTTCTGACGACGAAATTGAAGCGCCCCGCTCTGCCCAAGAAATGGGTTCAACGTGCATCCTTGATTGCTCGCCTGGACAAAGGGCTGGATGCCGGCCATCAGGTTATTCTCGTTTCGGCACCGGCAGGATTTGGCAAGACCGTCTGCGTCTGTGAGTGGGTCGATGCGCTCGATCACTGGTCCGCGGCCTGGCTTTCCCTCGACGCAGCGGACGACGATCCCGGCCGCTTCTTCACGTACCTGATCGCTGCGCTGCAGGAAATCGACGCCGGCATCGGGGGCGAGATCGAAGGCGTGCTGCGCGCCGGGCAGCTCCCGCCCGTCGAAATCTTCAGCGCGACCCTGATCGGCGACATTCTGCGTATCGAGAACCGGTTTCTGCTGCTGCTGGATGATTTTCAGGTGATTCAGGATGAATACATCCTGCACGTTATGGAAGATTTGATTTCGAATCTCTCTCCGGCGCTTCACTTGGTTTTGATCACACGGGAAGATCCATCCTTGCCGCTGGCCCGGCTGCGCGCAAACGACAAACTTAGCGAGATTCGCGCCGGCGATCTGCGCTTTTCTGAGAAGGAAGCCGAACAATTCCTCAATCAGTCCATGGAGCTTGCCCTCTCTCCGACCGATATCCAAAAGCTGGTCGAACGCACGGAAGGCTGGATCGCCGGGCTGCATCTCGCCGGCTTATCGATCCGCGACAGAGAGAATCCTTCTCGATTCATCACCAACCTGAGCGGTAGTCAGCGCTTTATCTTGAGTTACCTGACCGAAGAAGTGCTCGGCCGGCAAGCGCCAGAAATCCAGCGCTTTTTAATAGAGACTTCG
>DAOUEE010000042.1:0-13266 GCA_034430695.1 Anaerolineales bacterium
CCGAAATAGCACAATGTTTATGATTTGTCGGTTGTGTGAAGCTGTGGAGACAAGAGCACTGGATTTAGGCGAGGATTTAGCGTAATTTTCAGATATCGTTTTTTCCGAATGTATACTTGTTTATTTTTTGACATGGATGTACATTTTCGGCCAGTACAGGATCAATAAAGGAGTACTATTATGCATATTGGATTACAAATTCCGTCTTTCAAGTATCCTGGCGGCACGGCCGCTATCCGGCCCAAACTGAAAGAAATCGTCACTACGGCAGAAGAATCAGGTTTTTACAGCCTCTGGGTAATGGATCATTACTATCAAATCAAGGGATTGTTCGGAGAAGCCTATACCGATCCGATGCTGGAAAGCTATACTACGCTCGGATATTTTGCTGGTCTAACGGAGAAAACCTTTCTTGGCGTACTGGTAACGGGCGTTATCTACCGCTATCCATCCGTTCTGATGAAGATGGTCAACACGCTCGATATTCTCTCCGGCGGTCGTGCTTATCTCGGCATCGGCGCGGCATGGTATGAAGATGAAGCAAAAGGCTTCGGTATCCCCTACCCTTCTACATCAGAGCGCTTCGAGCAACTGGAGGACGTTTTGAGACTGGCAAAGGCTCTCTGGGATGGCGATCAGACATCCTTTGAGGGCGAGCATTTTTCTGCTCCGGCGATCACCAACAATCCCCGCCCGCTCTCAAAACCGCATCCGCGCATCATGGTGGGCGGTACGGGCCCGAAGAAGACGCTGCGCATGGTTGCTCAATATGCGAATGCCTGCAATATCGGGGATTGGGTGGGCACGGAAAAAATGCAAAAAGCACTCGACACACTCAAAATGCACTGTGAGTCTCTGGGACGCGATTACGACACAATCGAGAAGACATGCCTCTGCACGGTGCATCTTTCCCGGGATGATACTGCGGATAGCGTCAAAAGTCGTATCAAGGACCTCTCCGAGATGGGCTTCACACACGCGATATTCAATATGCCGGATGTTTACGAAATCACACCGCTCGCAACCTTTGCAAGAGAGATTATCCCGGCGGCGGCAGATCTCTAAATAGCATAAATACTGAAGAAACGTGCAGGGTGGAAAAACCTCGTCCGGATGGATCGAGCATCAAGTTCCCCTCCATTATGTTGGGTTTTCAGCATCCTACACCTATTCATATGGCGGATATCGTGAGACGGCCTCCGTGAAATCCGATCCGCTGGCCGAGCCGCAGACGACGACCTGTGCCTACCATGCCTTCACGCGGCCCGAGCGGGTGACCGCGCCCGGTGTCCGAAAGGTCGTGCAAGGGGAAATACTCCGTTCGCATCCATAACACAGCCAACGGCCATTTAAAGGCCTCGTTTAGGTTGTTTTTTGCAAGATTATGTAATGTTTACACAAAAGGCAACGATAGGCTGCTGAATTTCACAACCGGCAATATTATGCTTTATAAAACGATCAAATGGACTTGGCAACAGATCCTTGCCGTGCTCGTCTACCCGCCGATGTAAGTATTGAAGTCCATCTTGTGATTGTGATGCAATATCTCGGTAAATCGGCGCATTTCCCCCTCGGTTTCCTGCGCAGACCAGCCCAGCACCGCTGCGCATAACTGGGCGATCTCCCGCAGGCAGTCCGGCGTGATCCGGCCCAGTACGCCCAGCATCGTCCTGCGCAGGATCAGATCGTCCAAATGAAGCACGTCCTCCTCGGCCAATACATAGCGCAGTTCCCCCACGCTGACGTCGGGGAGAGTCGCCAGCCGTTGCCCGGCGTCCTTCCCCTCCGCCTCGAGCAGCGATTCCACTTTGGTGCCGTAGCGTTCAAACAGGCGTACCAACCATTCCTTCCCTACCGGGTAGGCCTCTGCCAGTCCGGCCAGGTAGGTCTCCTTGTCCGCCGCCGTGCGCGGGATCCCTTTGCTGCCCCCGATTTCCAAATCCTCCGTGGAGATCTTGCGCACGGCTCCCAGGCGTTCCAGTGCCATGTCGGCAGCAAGCTCGGAAAACGCTCGGAATGAAGTCCACTTCCCCCCCACCAGCGAAAAAACCGGAATATCCAGCAGTTCCCCCGGCTCACATATCTGCACCTTGTGGTTGCGGCTGATCTGGCCGGTATCGCGCCGCTCAGAGTGCTGCAGCGGGCGTACGCCCGAAAAAGTGTAGACAATATGGTCGCGCTGCAAGTGGATATGCGGGAAAACGCGCCCGACCAGATCGAAGAAATACCGCACCTCATCTTCCGTGATGACCACGTCGTCCGGGTCGTCGACCAGAATATCGGAGGTTCCGATCATTACTTTGTCTAACAGCGGAAAGATCAACACAATCCGTCCGTCTTTGTTCTCAAAAAAGAACTCGTTCTCGCCGATCGCCTGCCGCAGTTTTGGATGATCCAGCACCAGGTGCGAGCCTTTTGTCCCGCTGATGAAGGCGGTCCTTTGCCCCATGCGGGCGTTGACCAGATCGATCCACGGACCTGCCGCATTGATAAGGATTTTTGGACGTAACTCGAAAATCTCTCCACTCACATCATCTCTCAGTGTGACACTCGTTTCGTGAGATGAAACCATCCCGACGTAATTGATGCTCACCGCCCGCTCGTTCTCAGATTGGGCATCTTTCAGGACTTCAATCGCTATCCGTTCGGGGGAGTGCATGGCGCCATCGTAATAGGTGCCGGTATAGATAACCTTGGGGTCGAGGGCAGGGAATAGGGCCAGCGATTCCTTCCGGTTGCGGAAGACATGTTTGGGCACGGTCTTCTGCTTGCGGGTATAGTAGTCGTACAACAGCATCCCGATCTTGATGACCACCGCCCCGCGCTCGGCCGGCTTATCGAGCAAGCCCAAAAACTTGAGCGGTGCATTGAACAATCCGGAAAACAACTTGAAAATCGGGAAAGTGGTCGGCAGAGGCTTCACCATGTGGGGCATCTTCTCGAGTAACAGATTCCGTTCCCGGACAGCCTCTCGCACCAGATGGAATTCTCCATTCTCCAGATAGCGGATACCCCCGTGCACCATGTGAGAGGAAGCCGCGCTTGCACCGCTGCAGTAATCTCCCCGATCGACCAATACGACGTCGACACCTTGCAAGGCCAAATCTCTAAAGGTGCCGATACCGTTGATGCCGGCGCCTATGATGAGGACGCTGACGTCGGGGTTGTTCCGCAGCATTTGCAGCCGCTCATGTCGTGGTCGCATGATTCTTTTTTACTCTACCCAGTCGAATGTGCGCGTGACCGCTTTTTTCCATTGCGCATACAGCTCGGTTCTGGTGTTGCTGTCCAGATCGGGCTGCCACGTTTTGTCCACCCGCCAGTTTTTTTTCATTTCCTGCTTGCTTTTCCAAAATCCGACCGCATAGCCGGCGGCGTAGGCGGCTCCCAGGGCAGTCGTTTCCGGTACGACCGGACGTATAACCGGCACACCTAAAACATCCGCCTGAAACTGCATGAGCAAATCGTTCTGCACCATGCCGCCATCCACTTTGAGCGCCTTCAATTCGACGCCCGAATCGGCGTTCATCGCGTCGAGAACCTCACGGGTTTGGAAAGCAGTCGCCTCCAGAACTGCCCGGGCAATGTGCCCGCGATTGACAAAACGAGTCAAACCGACGATTACCCCGCGCGCATCGGAGCGCCAGTAAGGGGCAAACAGCCCCGAAAACGCAGGCACGAAATAGATCCCGCCGTTATCATCCACAGTTTTGGCCAGATTTTCGATCTCGGGGGCAGTATCGATCATTTTCAAGTTGTCCCGCAGCCACTGTACCAAAGCCCCCGTGATTGCGATCGATCCCTCCAGGGCGTAGGATGGTTTTTCATCGCCGAACTGGTAGCACAAGGTCGTCAACAAGCCATGCTTGGATTGAACGATCTCTTCGCCTGTATTCAAGAGCATGAAGCAGCCGGTGCCGTAGGTGTTTTTCGCTTCCCCCGGCTCAAAGCAGGTCTGCCCCACGGTGGCAGCCTGCTGGTCGCCCAGATCACCGGAGATCTTGACAACACCCCGAAACGGTCCCGTGTCCAGGGTGTGTCCGTAGATTTCGGAAGATGAGCATATCTTCGGGAGCATCTCTTTGGGGATGGCCATCGCTTCGCAGATATTTTCGTTCCAGTCCAGGGTTTTCAAATCCATCAGCATGGTACGGCTGGCATTGGTGACGTCGGTGATGTGTTTACCACCATTGACTCCGCCGGTCAGGTTCCAAATCAGCCAGGTGTCCATATTGCCAAACAGCGCTCTGCCTTCAGATGCCGCCTGGCGGACACCTTCGACGTTGTCCAACATCCATTTGATCTTGGGCCCGGAAAAGTAAGTGGCCAGCGGCAATCCCACCTGACTTCTAAACCGGTCCATGCCGCCGTCTTTCGCCATCTGGTGGATCAGTTTATCTGTACGCGTATCCTGCCAGACGATGGCGTTATGCAGCGGCTGGCCGGTCACCTTGTCCCAGACCAGGGTGGTCTCACGCTGATTGGTGATGCCGGCGGCGGCGATGTCTTTGGTGTTTGCTCCCGCCTTACGAAGCGCTCCTACGATAACTTCTTCCGTGTTTCGCCAGATTTCTACAGGGTCATGTTCCACCCAGCCGGGTTGAGGGTAGATTTGTTTGTGTTCTACTTGGTGCACCCCAACCGGTTCGCCCTTGTGGTTGAAGATCATACAGCGGGTGCTGGTTGTGCCTTGATCAATGGCGGCGACGTAGTGGGTCATAATCAGTACCTTTCAATTCCCCAGATGTTACGAGCGATTCATATCCAACAGGGATCAGAAGCATATGAAAAAGAGGTAATTCACGCTCGTCGCGAAATGGAAGTGAATCGCCTCTCGTCATATCTTATTACGGGAGAATATTATCACCTACAAGCCAGTAGACCAATTTTCGTGTTGGATGGCTCATCGCATTCTCCTCGTCCGTTAAAATACCCCGATGCATTCGTGTACTGCTCAATTAGAGCGTTATCACTTTTTGGTTCTCACCTCCTCTGATCGTCAGGAAAGGGCTTCCGGATAAAGAACCTATCTCTCGGTGAACTCAATCAAAAATTGTGTGTGTCGATTTATACACGTTTATGCTGTCACATAGGAGAGGTGGCTGAGCGGCAAATTGAAATCACCTCACTCAGCCAGCCTCGCCTTTGCTTGCATCCGCCTCTACCCGAAGGAGTAGAGCGTGTTGCATGCGACCAGGTACCAGGTTACAAACAGTGTATTTATGGCCGCACCGACATATATCTTTCCCGTCTTCCGAAAGTAGTAGGTCGATACGAGAGCGATGGCCGGTACAATGGCAAACAACGCCAGTCCATTGATCAACCCCAATCCGCCAGGACCGAAATTGGACGGAGCACCAAAGAACGTCAATGGAATGTAGTATCGAGCTTCCAGGATCAAAAACCCGATCAAGAGCATGAAGACATTCACGAGCATTTCTCGGGCGAAGCTCGCTTTGCCGTTTTGGGGTCGTAACGTCCCGTGAAGCACAACCGCCAATGGGAAGAAGTAGATCGCGAGTGGGATCACGTAGGCGAACATCACCAGGAAGTGCCGGAAATCCGTGGTTTTGAGGGTTACTACCCAGAAACGGAAGTCCACCTTCAACAGCGCGGTGATGACAGACAGGATCAGATAACCGATCGAGATGACGGTCAGCGCCAGCAGGAAGGACTTGCCGATCTTCTTCCAATCGAAGCCAACGCCATCCCACATGAAACCATAGTTGACACCTGTTGCCCCAGCCTTCTTCCCCATTGCGTAGTAGCCGACGACGAGCATCAGGATCGTCAAAAGACCCACTACGAAGAGCCACCCGACGAATCCGGTTGTCACAGGCTCTAAGTGGAATGGATTCGGCATGAAGAATTTAAGGAAGAGCCACATCAAAGTAACGGGGCCAAGCGCGGCGGTAATGATGGCAAACACCCACCACATCGTGCCGACATTGCCTTTGTACTCTGGAATGCGGTCCTTGAGGGTGCCGAAGTAGGATGTCTTCAACAGGACACCTCCCATCCCCATCAGGAAAATGACGAAACCGACGAACGCTGTCCCCGTTCCGAGAACCTTTAGCGGCCAAATTTGGCTTGAAGCCGGGATATCCTTGCCGCCTTTAAGTGTCATTCCGAACCAGGTAATCGCATTCCCGATAGAGGTCGGATCATCTGTAGAAATCGGATGATCACCCCAGTGGAAGTAGAAAATCCTCGCCGTTCCGGCTTCGATGGACCCGTAGAGATGACCTGGGATAACGGGCTGATCTGTGCCATAGGCCGCCATGGCGGCCGGCATGTTGGGAATTTCAACTCCGTTGGGAGCGCCAAAGTTCGGTGGAACCTCGGTGTGCTTGCCCACGCTGATGGCCCAGTTCGTGAGCTCGGGGCATGAATCTGTGCAGCCGGAATCCATAAAGAACAACGCCCGATATGCGCCAGGATTCTGCTGGGCAGCGGCATCGATCGCATTGCCGCCCATCGACATCCCGATCATGCCTACATTATCAGGGTCCACGATGTCCAGGCTCCGAAGGAATCTGAGTCCATCGGAAGCCCCGATGCCGTTCAAAGAAGGCGTGCCCATTGGCGCTTTGGGTGTGTTGGATTTGTCTGATAGGCCGTGGTTGTCGAGATCCATGGCCAGGACGACGTACCCGCGGCGTGCGAGTTCCAGGGCTGTGTTTGCCATGTATTCCTTGCTGTTGTTAAAGCCATGGGTAGCCAACACGGCCGGGGCGGGGTGACCAGTTGTAACACCATCCGGAATCCAAAGGTAACCAACGTAGTAGCCGTTATAGACGCCGTAGAACCTTACCTCGCGAATCTTCGCTGCGCCTTCACCTGTTTGCACCCATCCGGCCAAGAGGCTGCCAATCAGGATTAATAGAAGCGCTATGATCAAGGTTCGCATTGGCTTGCTTTTTTCTTCAGACATGGCCTATCTCCTTTACGAATAATCGGCTTTACATCATTAGTGCGTTCATGTTCTCGCAATATTCAACACCTCCCCGGCCTGGCTTTCCTTCTGACTGAATGGCATTCGCATTGAGAAATTCAAGGATGATGGGAAACTGATAGATGACTTCACCTCCGCAGCGATCCTGTTTTCTGGCGTAGTGATCCCGCAACAGAGCTTCCGGCAATAAGTGCAATCTGAAAATTGTACTTATTGCCGTCAACCCTGCCGGCCTATCTGACGATCGGGTTGATCTCCCCGACTTCAGATTAAGGCCACGCATCAATTTTTAACCGGCTGCCATCCCCGGTGAAGATCCCTTTCATACCCCAACCACGGAACCGGCAGCCAGGAACCAGATGGCCATCATGGCGATGACCAACGCCCCCAGGTAGATCCGCCCCGTTCGCCGGAAGAACCAGGTGAGCATGAAGAGCAGCACGACAAATTCAGGGATGTATACCCAAAGCATCAGGATCCAGATGGCAAAGGGCGCTCCGACCGTACCTGTTAATCCCCAGAACGGTCCCGTACCGGCCAGCATCCACGGGATGTACTGAAGCGCCCAGACCAGGAAGAGACCCATCAGGCCCGCATAGAGGTTCTTGAGCCACCACATCCACAGGGACTTATTCGGTGTGCTGTATTCCGCCTGGCGGGCCTGACCGAACAAGAACACTCCGCCATTGATCAGGAAGAAAAGCAGCGCCGGGATCAGGTAGATCAAGAACAAGCCTACACGCTGCGGTGTTTGAAATTCGCGCATGTATGGCCAGGCGAATCGGAATTCCTCTCCCAAAGCCCACCGTGAGATTCCCGCCAGGACGTACATCCAAAGGAACAGAATTACACCCAGCAAGAGGGTCTTCCCCAGGATGCCCCAATCAAACCTCGTTTTTTCCTTATCGAAGCTGACGCCCAGCTCGTAGGTGGTGACGCCTTCCTTTTTGGCTGATGTCCGGTACCAGAGGTAGATCAGAACTGCGGCAACAACGGCATTGATCAAGAACCAGAGCGCCGTTCCGTTGCCCATCAGCAGTTTCATGAAGGGAAGTTTTTCCAGGACGTCCCCCTTGTAGGCAAAAAACAGCCAGAACACACCGCCGAGGAGCGCGTTGATCGTGGCGAAAATCCACCACTTTCCTTTCGAAGCCACATATCCTGTCGGCATCGGTTGAGCTACAGGGGAGAAGTACGCCGTACTCAAGAGCAGATTGGTCAGCGGGATCAATGAGGCGATTGCACCCAGAAGCGCGATCAGGCCGAATATCTCTTTGAACATGTAGACCTGGCTCGAGGGTTCGATCCAGTGTGCATCTTTTGCGCCATCCATGAGCGAAAGGCGGAACCAGTCTACGGCCTCCGCTACGGCTCGTGGCGAGAGCGACATGAGATGGTGATCTCCCCAGATCAATGCGGCTCTACGGGCGGTTCCGTCCTCGAAATTCCCATACGTTGTGTCCCATTCAACAGGAGCTGAGAGGCCGAAATCCGCGGGATTTACAGGAATTAACGCTTCCATGGAGTTGGTGAACTCGGCCATCGTAGGCTTCAGGAAAAGGACGTCGCTGTTATCGGGTGTACCCGTTCCGCCATCTTGGGAGACGATCGCCTTGACATCACCGTTGGCATCGGCGATTGCGAATGCCGTAACCCCGCCCATGGAGTGTCCCGTCGCCCCCATTTCGGACGCATCGACAAAAGGCAGGCTCTTCAAGTAGAGATAGGCCGGATTGAGGCCCATCCCTCCCAGCGGATCACCAAAGAAACGACCGAAATTGAAGGCGCCTTCGGAGTCGCCATGCCCAAGGCCGTCGGTCGCAAGCACAACGAAGCCGCGTCTTGCGAGTTCTACGGAATATCCTGCTTGAACATCCTTATCGTTTTGATAGCCATGCATATTAATGACGGCTGGCGCTGGATTTTCTGCAGTGACCCACGTCGGACGATAGAGTTTCGCAGCGATCGTTTCGCCCGAAGGCCCAATAATCCTGATGAACCTGATGTCGATCTTGCCGAAGTCCCGCTCAAGATAATGAGCCATTACAGCCGAGAATGTGATGATGACCAGGATGATGAGCAACCCGTACCAATTCTTTCGAACTTTGTTTTCCATCGTATCCTCCTCCTCATGAAATTGGGTGAATAAGCCCTCTGGGCAATATGCCAGGCATTATTATTGTAGAAATAGTGCGCACACAATGTCAATCAATGTGCACAAACGTGCATATTTTTGTCATCATTTCATCCTGTCCGCTGGGATATTTTTCATAAAGGTTGTACATCCGTGCAGACTCCTGTATAAAAATGATTAAGGTGAAAGATGACAGAAGCGCAAAAAGTAGCAAATGCTATCCGCGCCGCCCGGATGTACTATTACCAAAATCTCACCACCGGTGTGATTGCGAAGGAAATGAACGTTTCCCGCTCGACGATATCCCGGCTGCTGGGTTTTGCCAGATTAAAAGGGCTGGTGGATATCCGGATCATTGAACCGACGGATCTGCCTGATCGGCTGGCCAATGCTTTGGTCGATGAATTTGGCATTGAGAAAATCCACGTTGTACATGCCCCCGAAATCGCTGGAGAGGCGGAATGGCTGGAAAGGGTTGCCCAATATACGGCAAACTATCTCAACACGAAATTTGATTCCAACATGATCTTGGGTATCGCCTGGGGTACCACCATGACGGCCATTTCAAAGCATCTGCTGCGAAAAACGACCCATAACAGCCAGATCGTGCAGCTGAATGGGGCCGGGAATACCCAGTCCATGGGCATCGGTTACGCCAGCCAGATTATTATGCGGTTTTCTGACAATTATCGGGCGCGGGCCCATTTATTTCCTGTGCCCACATTCTTCGATTATGCGGAAACCAAACAAGCATTGTGGCGGGAGGGAAGCATCAGGCGCATCCTGGATTTGCAATCCAAGACGGATTTATTGTTGTACAGCATCGGGGCGGTCAATGCCGGAATTCCAAGCCATGTGTACAGCGGCGGCTACCTGACGGAAGTAGATTACAAGGAATTAGAAAAATACAATATCGCGGGTGATATTGCCACGGTATTCTTCAAAGAGGATGGCAGCTTTGAAAATATTCCCATAAACAAAAGGGCCAGCGGACCAAACTTGGGATTATTCCAACAGAAGCACGGGATTTGTGTCGTCTCAGGATTGGCCAAAGTAACGGGACTCTATGCGGCACTCAAAGGAAAACTGATGTCTGAGTTGATTGTTGATGAACCTACCGCCAGAAAATTGGTGGATAGTTATCTATAACCCCGCCGGGCGGGAATCGTATTTCTTCCTTCGAGTAGAGTTGAATTAATTCTTTCCCCGTTATCCCACAATGCTCCCCGTACGCCACGATTTCTTGATGGAAACCTGTTGATGCGAACGCTAGGGACGTCGTTTGCGGAGTTGATCGAGCATGATCGCCGTCACAATAACCAACCCCTGTACTGCTTGTAACCAGTAGGCAGAGATGCCAACGAGCACCAGGCCATTGCGCAGCACCTGCATCACCAATGCCCCGATCAACCCACCCAGTATTGTTCCCTCGCCTCCCATGAGGCTGGTGCCGCCGACCACTGCAGCGGCGATGACGTCCAATTCATAGCCATCCGCCGCTGTCGGCGCAGCTACACCCAGCCGGGCAGTCATGAGTACGCCACCGATAGCGGTCAGTAAACCACAGAGAGAATAGACCATGATCTTAACGCTATCCGTATTAATTCCGGAGAGCCGCGTGGCCGTCTCGCTTCCTCCAACGGCATAAATTCGATAGCCCCAAATGGTTCGGGTCAAAAAAATCGAAGATATTGCGGCAAAGACGAGGGTGAAGATGAGGGGTAGAGGCACGCCAACCGTGCCAATGGGGATATCGTGCTGACCGAGATATCGAAAAGATTCGGGCAGTTCACGCACCGGCCACCCGCCCGTCAACCCGTAGCACAATCCACGAGCCATAAGCAACGTCCCCAGTGTAGCAATAAACGGGGGCAGCCTACCTTTTGTGATCATCAATCCATTCGCAAACCCAACCAGGAAACCCGTTGCCAGGCCTCCAATCACTGCGATTGGCACGGGTATCCCCTCTGCCAACAGCATAGCGCTGGCCAACCCGGAGAGCCCCATAACCGAACCCACGGAGAGGTCGATACCGGCAGTGACGATCACCATGACCTGACCAAAGGTGCTGAGCGCGATCCACGAGAACGCACGCATGATATTGAATATGTTTGTGCTGGTGAGAAATGTATTGGTATAAAACGAGAGAAATACCACAATGACCAAAAGAATTAGCGCCACACCGAACTCTTGCCGTCCGACGATCTCCCGCCAAGTTGTTCCACGAGACCCGATCTGGACATCGCCACTCTTTGCTGTGTTTGTGGTGCTCACGATACTTCTCCTTTGGACACGCCGTCCAAGATAATTTCGTTATCCAGTTCTCCGCTTGCGTAGGCGATGATTCGTTCCTGTGTGGCAACCTTGCGGTCTAAGATTGCCGCCACTCTACCTTCCGACATCACCAGGACACGATCGCTCATTCCCAGGATTTCCGGCAGCTCGGATGAGATCATGATGATGCCGATTCCCGAGGCCGCCAATTTACTCATCAACGCATGGACCTCGGCCTTCGCGCCGACATCGATACCGCGCGTGGGTTCGTCCATGATCAAGATTTTAGGATCCGAGGCCAACCACTTGGCGAGGACCACCTTCTGCTGGTTGCCGCCGGAGAGGAACATCGCCTTCTGCTCTAAATAGGGCGTGCGGATGCTCAGTTTGTCGACATACTCCTGAGCTGTTTCCCGAATCGCACCCTGCTGAACCCAACCGAAACTGGCATGTTCTCCAAGCGTCGGCAGAACGATGTTCTCCGAAACGGCCATCATAAGGATGAGTCCTTGCAATCCTCGGTCTTCGGGCACCATCCCGATTCCGCTTCTAACCGCATCGACAGGGGAATGGATGTCCACCGGAGTGCCTTCGAACAGGATTTCCCCACTTTCCTTTCGATCTGCGCCGAAGATCAAGCGCGCTGTTTCCGTTCGCCCGGCGCCAACGAGGCCGGCGAAACCCAGGATCTCGCCTTTATGTAGGGTGAAACTCACGTCTTTGACCTGATCCCCGCCCGTCAAGCCCCGTACTTCCAACAGCGGCGCTCCGATCTCCGCCTCCTTCTTCTGGAACATGTCCGCCACCAACTCGCGGCCCACCATCAGGTGAATGATCGCTTCGGTCGTAGCCTCTTGGATCGGTAAACCACCCACAAACCTGCCGTCCCGCAGGACCACAACGCGATCGGCGATGTGGAACACCTCTTCCAGGCGGTGTGTGATAAAGATGACGGCAATGCCTTGTTTTTTCAATGATTCGATAATGCCGAATAATGTATCAACTTCCTCCTCACCCAGCGCCGAAGTGGGCTCGTCCATGATGATGATACGGGCATCAACGGCCAAGGCCTTGGCAACTTCGACCATTTGTTGTGCGGCGACGGATAAATCCTGGATGAGCGTGGAAGAAGATATTCGTGCGCCAACGCGCTCCAGATACATCTGTGCTTCTTTTTCCATCCGACGACGATCGACAAAGTTGAGGATCCGTCCCACGCCGCGCTCGCGAGGTTCGCGAGTGATGAAGATGTTCGCCGCCGCACTTTGATTGGGAGTCAGGTTGAATTCCTGGTAGATGATAGAAATGTTTAATTCCTGTGCGTGATGCGGGTTTTCGATCTCGATCTCTTTTCCGTCCAGCAAGATTTTCCCGGAATCTTTCCGGTATGCCCCACAGAGGATTTTCATCAATGTCGATTTTCCGGCCCCGTTCTCACCAATAAGCGCAACAACTTCACCAGCTGCGACTTCAAAATCTACATCTTTCAACGCCTGGACCCCGGGGAATGACTTGGAAATTTCTTTCATCACGAGTAAAGTGTCTTGTTTTTCGGGCAAGGTGTACTCCAATATCGGGGGTTGTGGTGCGGGGTTATCCCCGCACCACAAATTGTTTGGATAATGTATCAGGCATAGATGCTTATCGCAACGTTGCTCCAGGTAACGACTGCAACGAGCACCTCAGCCCAACACTCATTCCAAACATGCGTAAGGATCGGGCAGATCTTGGGTGAAGTCGCTCGATGCCCACATCTCGGCCATGACGTCAACGTTGCACTCGGTCACGATGTCCATGCCGGAGTCGGTCCAGTCATCGTACGTGGCGCCGGAAACGATGTAGTCGTAGACCATCTGCACCGTGTCGTAGCCCCAGCCCCAGTATTTCTGTCCGACCAGGCCCT
>DAOUEE010000043.1:0-17332 GCA_034430695.1 Anaerolineales bacterium
AAGAGGCATCAACGATCGGAATCGTCGCCGCAGGACAAACGCTCGTCGTTCTGGCGGGAGGAATCGACCTGTCCGTGGGCTCTATCCTCGCTTTGGCAAGCATTATCGCCGCCTTGTTGATGACGGGCGTGAGTGTGATACCACCCCAAAATCCATATATTGCGATAGCCGCCGCTTTTGGGCTGAGTGCTCTGATCGGCGCCGGACATGGCTTTTTAATCACCAAGCAAAAAATGCCGCCGTTTATCGTTACCCTGGTCAGTCTCGGAATTCTACGCAGCGTTGCCCTGGTGATCACTGAAAGCCGCACGATTCATTCGCTTCCTGATGATTTCAAATGGATCTCAGATGCAAATATCCGCGGGTTCCCCGTACCCGGAATCATCATGCTCGTGACCTTTTTGGTGCTGGGGTATACCCTGAGTAAAACAAAGCTGGGCCGATATATCTTCCTGATCGGTACCAATGAAACCTCGGCTCGCCTATCCGGCATCCCCGTAGATAAATGTAAAATATATACTTACATGCTGAGTGGAATCCTGGCGGCATTGTCCGGGATTATTCAAATCGCCCGACTCGATGGCGCTGTCTATACGTTGGGCGAAGATTACGGTTTGAATTCCGTGGCCGCGGTAATCATCGGGGGGACGAGTTTGAGCGGGGGAGTGGGGGGCATGCGCGGAACGCTGATTGGAGTTTTGATCATGACCGTAGTCCAGAACGGTCTCGTCATGCTGAATGTGGCCTACCAGTGGCACGGAATCGTGATCGGATCGATCATACTCCTTGCCGTATTTATCGACATCGAAAGACGGCGTACAAGGCAGTTTGCCACGAAAGTTCGACCGTATCATTCCGTCGGGGATACCACCTATCTCGAGGGAATCATCGTACAGATGAATCAGCTCATTCGAATTCGTTTCGGTTCTCCCTATGTGCGTATCTATATGATCGACCCCAGACACGACAAGCTCGTCGATTGTGAAGATAAACAGAAAGCCGACCTTTATCCTGGAAGCATCGCCGAACGAGTCAGGAACAGTGGCCAGGCGGTCATCGTGGACGATATATCCGATCGCAGCGACATATCCGTGGAGCGCCTGGATCCAGGAAGTAAATCAGCCATCGCAATTCCCCTTTCGCATAACGATCAATTGGTGGGCGTGCTCGAGGTACAAAGCCGAATTGCACATTCCTTCCTGCCGGAAGCTGTAAATCGCCTTGTTGAGCTGACGGAAGAGATCGTCCCACGATTACGTAATGCCTGGCTGCTGGAATGCGAGTGGCTGAATCATCAGACACGCAATGCGCTACGCCACCTCTGGGACACCGTTTACCTGGGACGATGTCCTCTTGCGGAATGGGCTTTCCCGGCCAATTTGGATTCCCTGCCACGTGGAATCCTGCGCGATCGCAGCGAACAGTTGCGCCAGTTGTTATTAGAACGCATCGAAAAGCTCAATCCAGAGAAGAACATCAATCGACCGAACGCAATCGATCGTAGATACGATATTTTACGTCTAACCTACGTCGAAGGACTGTCTTCCAACGAAATTATCAAGAGACTGTCGATCAGCCGGCGCCAGTACTTCTATGATCTAAAAGACGCAATCGGGGCGCTTGCACACCTTCTGATTCATTCCCCTTGAATCCTCGTCGTATTCACGCAGCTTATAGAATTGCACTAAAATTGCACTAAATTGCACTAGAGCTGCACGCGGACTGCCCTGCGATTGCATTTTACCCCTAGCATTCGATTCGAATTATTTGCTATTGTTACGCGAAACAAAATACCTCACAGAAGTAATTCTTGCCCTCATCGAAGTTCCTTCTTTTCACCGGGAGGTGCATCTATGCTGGACGCCCGTGTCGAGAACGATGCTTTGCGAATGGTCCGTATCGAGAAATATTTTGGTCTTGTCGTTGCGCTGCGGCACATCGATCTGAATGTAGGCCGGAATGAAATTGTCGGGCTCATCGGCGATAACGGCGCAGGTAAATCCACTTTGGTGAAAATCCTCTCGGGGGTTTTCCCTCCGACCAGCGGGGAACTTTACATCGTTGGACAGAAAGTCGATTTCCGCAGCTACAACGTAAAGCAAGCGCATACGCATGGCGTCGAGACCGTATACCAGGATAAATCCCTCGGGGAGAAGCAAGACCTTTGGCGCAACTTTTTCGTCGGTCGTCAAATTACGTATCCATTGGGATTCATCAACGTGAAGAAGGAAAAGGAAATCGCCGAAGAGATCATGCACAAGACGATCGGATTTCGGGGAGAAGGTATCACCGTCGATTCGAAGGTCAGCAAGCTATCCGGTGGAGAGCGTCAAGGCGTAGCGATAGGAAGAGCGATGCACTTCGAAGCAGAGTTGATCGTACTGGACGAGCCTACAGTGGCTCTTTCCTTGAAAGAAGTAGGGAAGGTGCTTGATTTTGTCCACAAGATCAAACAATCCGGCAAAGCCTGTATCTACATTTCTCACGATATACAAGACGTCTACGAAATCGCCGACCGGTTCGTCATCATGGACCGTGGAGAGATCGTGGCTCGCATCCTCAAGCAGGACATCAGTTTGAAAGCGTTGGGTGAATTCATGCTCGACTACGCACACGGCAGGAAAGACGTGGAGACAACATGAAACGGGAGCGTTCTATTTTGTTGGTCTTACGAAAGCTTGAAGGTCTTCCAATCGCTTTAGTCCTGACCACTCTATACGTTGCGTTTGCCATCACGGCACCAAACGTATTTACCGGGTATCGGATCTATATGTCTTTCCTGCAGACCGTTCCCCCAATGTTGGTTTTAGCTTTGGGGTTGACTTTCGTTATCACCGCAGGCGAAATCGACCTGAGTTTTTCAGCCGTAGTTGCGTTTTCCGGATTCATTTTTGCATGGTTCTTTAAAACCTTCGATGCCTCGTGGGCGGCGTGGGTGGGCATACTGCTCGCGCTCGCTTCGGGCGCCCTGGTGGGGTATATCAACGGCCTTCTTGTGGCCAAAATCGGCGTTCCTTCCATCATGGCGACTCTCGCCGCACAATTCTTTTGGTCTGGGCTCACCGTATTGCTGGCGGGAGGCCTTTCCTGGAACATCAAGGGCATTCAGGACGACATCATTCACGCGATCTTCACCGGGCGCCTCTTCGGTGTGGTTCCCGCCCAGGCGTTTTGGGCACTGGGATTGGCGATTTTTCTTTGGTTCGTTCTCAACCGCCACCGCTTTGGCGAAGCGATCATGTTCCTCGGTGACAACCCGAATGTCGCCAGAGTCGTTGGGATCGACGTCGAGAAAACCAAGATTCAACTCTTCACTATGATGGGCATCCTCGCGGGTTTTTCCGCCCTGCTGCTGACCATCGAGATGAATACTTTCTGGACTACGCAGGGACAGGGGTATCTCCTGCTCGCATTGGCGGCAGTTTTTATTGGAGGCACTTCGATCGCAGGGGGTGAGGGATCTATCGTAGGCACGTTTTTTGGCGCCTACATCATCGGCTCGTTGGAAGCAGGTGTGGTGGCTACTGGAATCGGTGGCTACTGGACTTCGTTGGTGAGCGGCCTCGTCATGGGTGCTTCTGTCGTACTCAACATCCTCCTTGGAGAGGGGCGTTTTTTGAGACTTTCCAAACGTATTCAAAGCTGGGGTTTGGTTGCTCGTTCGAAATCGACCGGTCGGAGTCTGTCGCAAGACAATCACGGATCGTGAGGACCATTCAACGTTGAATAACCACTGATTCTGAGACGTTCAGGAAAGGAGGCTCTTTCACAGCCAGAAGGGAAATTCTCTCGTAAACCCAAAATGGGAATGCCCGTACTTGAGTATTACACGTGAGGAGAAAAGGATAATGAAAATGGGAAAAAAGAAGTTCTATACATTGTTGTCTCTGGCGCTGATGCTCGTCTTGGCCGCAGCTTGTTCGAAAACGCCGGCCACCAATCCGCCAGCGGCGGAAGAACCTAGTTCGTCGGAGGCGAATTCCGCTCCGGCTGAAGCAGAAGAAGCACCTGCAGCGGGAGATCAGATCGTAATCTATATGCAGATGGGCGGTAACCAGGGAGATCCATCCACCTTGGCCCGCACGAACGGCGCCAAAGCGGCAGCTGCGGACCTGGGGATTAAACTGATCGAGCAATACTCGGGTTGGGATCCGCAGACGATGATCGAGCAATTCAAGGAAGCGGTCGCTGCACAACCGGACGGCATTGTCATCATGGGGCACCCTGGAGAAGATGCCTTCGAAGCCCTCGTGGACGACGCCATCGCACAAGGTATCATCGTCACCAGCGGCAACAATCCACTACCCAACCTCGAAGCCAAGTATCAAACCCAGGGGTTTGGCTACGCCGGTGCGGATCTCTATGCGGGTGGTTATCTGACCGGCACTCAGATGGTCGCCGCAGGATTGCAGCCCGGCGATAAGGCCCTGGTCTATGATATCTGGCATCAGGAAGGCAGAAGCGTGAGCGCCCAGGGCGTGTATGACGCTCTCGTGGACGCCGGACTCGAAGTGGAGAAGCTCGATGTCTCCGACGAAGTAGACACGGAAGCCTCCTTGGCGATCCCAATACTGACGGCCTACCTGGAAGCCAACCCCGATCTAAAGGCCATTGGAACCCAGCACGGCAACATCACTGCGAACCTGCCCAAGGTCCTCGAGGCGGCCGGAAAGGCACCCGGCGAAGTCATCATCGGCGGCATAGATCTTTCACCTGCGACGATCGATGGAATCGAGAAGGGCTACATCTCCGTGAGCTTCGATCAGGTTCTGTATTTGCAGGGCTATTACCCCATCCAACAAATCTACCTGACATACAATTACCTGATCCCTGGTTTACATATCAATACTGGAGTAGGTGTCGTCACGCCGGACAACATCGATGCAATCGCACCACTCATTGAGGAAGGCATCCGCTAGAATGATTTCCGGGGCGTCTCTGCCGGTAGGCAGAGACGCCTACTTTATCGTCCAGCCTTGTTTGCTATAATGATTGCATCCTCGACCCCGGCGAGATGGATGAGTCTTGATGCCTGATCCTACCTGAACGGGAGTAAATCGATGCGGCGGATCATTATAATAATTTTAGGCTGCTGCTTCATATGGACCAGTATGACGCAATGTCAGACGACCGGATTTTTGGCGGATGATGACACACTGCAAAATGGGAAAATTCACGTTGCCATCGTACCTCCGGGATTTACCAGTCCATTTCACGTGGAAATAAAGAACGGCGCTGTTGAAAGAGCGTCCAGCTTGAATTGGACGGTCGATCTGGTGGCCGCCGAGCGGGAAGGTGACTTCGCCGGCCAAGTGACCGTCATCGAGCAGGAGATCCAAAAAGGGGTCATGGCGATTTCTGTGAATCCGATCGATGCCAAGGCGATCGTTACCGCAATCCGAAAAGCCAACCAGGCCGGCATTCCCATTTTGATGCACAACTTGATTACACCGGTCGGCGACGGCCGGGTGGTGGAATACATTGGCTACGACCAATGGAGCGGTGCAGCCAAGTTGGCGCAGTATACCTGCGATCTGTTAGGGGGTCAGGGAGAAGTCTTCATCCTGACTGGAATCCCCGGTTTCCACGTAAATCGACGGACCCAGGGCTACCGCTGGGGGCTGGAAAGATGGTGTCCACAAGTGGAGGTCGTCGGCGAGCAAACTGCGGAGTGGGAACGGGAGAAAGCGGTCAACGTGGCGACCGCGGCATTGCTGCAAAAACCGGATATCGATGTTTTCTATGCTAATTCGGACGAAATGGGAATCGGCGCCTGCATCGCGGCCGAGAAAGTCGGGCGAACGATCAATGAAGATATCTGGTGCGTCAGCATCGACGGCAACGACGTCACACTCGAGCTGATCAGAAAAGGAGAAACGACCGCCACATTGGGCGTATATCCTCGCAGGATGGGCGCCATCGTGATCGAACAGATGGCGAAAGTGCTCGATGGGGAAGACGTGCCCTATATCCTCGAGACGCCTTCAACGGTCGTCGACATCAACAATATTGAGGATTACTGCTCGGGAGTTACGTGGACCGAACCGATCGCCGGAATGCCCGAATTTGACAACGGGTTGCCTTCCGGCCAATTCAATCCATGAGCGATTTCACGAGAAATCAGGCGCTCTATCCGCTCGGTCTATCGAGGTCCTCCAATTCGATCGGGTCACCGTAAGGCTCGTACTCTTCGAATTCGAAATCGTCGAAAGATACTTCCAGCGCGTGTCCGAAAAGCATTAAACCTACAGGGGATTGATCCTTCGGCTCGTTCCAAATGATAAAAACGTTCTTGCCGTTAATGGCCACGCTGATGTCCGTCCTGCGCTGCTGCGACTGTGTTACGAAGACTTCAATTCGATTGGGCGAAGTGCCTGCCTTGACGGCTCCGGCCCAGCGTCCATCCAGTATTTCCCAGCGGTCACTGTCAAATTCATATTTGAACGCACCAACCGTCTGCCAGGGTGAGATCTCGAGGGTGATGACGTAATCATCCGTCCAGCGCAGGATCATGCCATAACCGCGATCTGTAGGACCATCAATATAAGTGGCAACAACGGCCATACGGTAATAGGTCACCTCTCCACATTCCTTACAAATCGCAACGTGCGTTTGATAGGCGCCGGATGCGGGATACGGACCCATGTATAAGGCGTCATTCTTCCATTCGCAAACGTCACACGCCAGCCATTCAACTTCCCGGGAAGAAAAGTCTTCATAGATCTGGATCGGATGCAGGGATTCTGTGGCGGTAGGTGAGGGCGCAGGCGTATTGGTAAAGGTTATAGTAGGGGTTTCCGAGGGTGCGTCCGTAGGGGTAGATGTATCCGGCTCCAGGGTCTTTTTCATCATTGTTGTTGCTTCAATCGCTGTGGCAACCTCGTCCGCCGAAGGGGTGCGAGATTGGCAAGCTGCGAGGAGGGAAATCAAAATGGAGAGCAAGAGCATCATACTGCGTATCATGGGAATTCGCTTTCTAACAGCATGATATTCCACATCATGCGCCTTTCGGCCATTATAGCCTTCACGGCATTTCGGTCGCAAGTGACGTACAAGGCTGGGCATGGTTTGGAATATTTATTGACGCTATAACGCCGATCCGTCCGGATTGAAGTCATTCAGCATGCATCAAATGCGAGGATAACAACGAAACGATGTGCTACACTTTATAATGTTGATTCCGTACAGCATAGAATCCCTACCGGGAGGCATGTGATGGCCGAAACTCGAACGATGTACATGGGTCTAGAATTGGACAATCCTGTAGTACCTTCCGCCTCACCGCTTTCGCGAAATTTGGACGATATCAAAAGGCTCGAAGATGCCGGTGCTCCTGCTATCGTGCTCTACTCGCTGTTTGAGGAGCAGATTGCGCTGGAAACCGGTGAACTGTCACACTTGCTGAGCAGTGGCGCATTGAGTCTGGCGGACGCCACAGTGTATTTCCCCCACCGGCATGATTACCCGAGGGATCCCGATGCGTATGTCGAGCACGTGCGCCGGGCGAAAGAAGCTGTTGACATCCCCATCATCGCCAGTATGAACGGCACCAGCAAAGGGGGGTGGCTGGATTATGCCGGCATGATCGAGGATGCCGGTGCGGATGGGCTCGAGCTCAACGTGTATTATTTGCCCACTGCGGACACTTTGCTGGGCATGGACGTCGAAAACATGTACATTGACATCCTGCGCGCCGTCCGAGAGCGCGTCGAAATTCCCATCGCTTTGAAATTAAGCCCCTTCTTCAGCGCGCTGCCAAATATCGCCACACAATTCGACGAAATCGGCGCAGATGCGTTGGTTCTCTTTAATCGCTTCTATCAGGCGGACATCGATGTGCGCGAGAAGGAAATCCTGCCGCGCATCAACCTCAGCCGGCCTGAGGATATCTTGCTGCCGATGCGCTGGATCGCGATCCTCTACGGCCAGGTATCTTGTTCGCTGGCGCTTACCAGCGGGGTTCATTCGGGAGAGGCGGTATTGAAGGCCATCATGGTAGGCGCAGACATTGCCAACGTGGCATCCGCGTTGTTGATGAACGGCATCGAGAAACTGACTCAGATCATCCGGGATACTGAGAACTTGATGGAAGAATTAGAGATTTCTTCCATACGAGACCTGAAAGGCAGCATGAGCCTTCAGAACTATGTCGAACCGACGGCGTTCGAACGCGCTAGCTATATTAAGTTGCTCCAGAGTTTCGGACGCATTTGATGGTATTCGTTGCTGGTCCCGCACGAGACGTCATACGTCTTCGGCCATCGCTCGTGCCCGCATCCAGGGGGGCATGTCCTCTTTATCGACCAGGACTTGGCGTAGTTCGAATATATGATCGCGCAGCGCAGCTGCCTTTTCGAATTCCAACGCTTCTGCGGCGCCCTTCATCTGCTTTTCGAATTCCTTGATCAGCCGGGTGAGTTCGTCTTTCGGCATCTGGGCCGGCGTCAGCGTGCGGTATTCCTCACGTTCCTCGGCGACGGCTCGGGAGGCGACTTGATCCGTGAGATCGCGGATTTCTTTCACAATGCTGACCGGTTCGATTCCGTGTTCCTCGTTGTATTTAATCTGAATCTCCCGTCTCCGCTCCGTCTCGTCGATCGCACGTCGCATCGAGTCGGTGATCTTGTTCGCGTACATGATCACTTTGCCGTCGACGTGGCGCGCGGCGCGTCCGATGGTCTGGATCAAGGCCGTATCGGAGCGCAGAAATCCCTCTTTGTCCGCGTCGAGAATGGCGACCAGGGATACCTCGGGTAAATCGAGGCCTTCCCGTAGCAAATTGATTCCCACGACGACGTCATACACGCCCATACGTAGATCGCGCAAGATGCCGACGCGTTCGATGGTATCGATCTCGGAGTGAAGATAGTGCACTTTGATGCCCAACTCCAAAAGGTAGTCGGAGAGATCTTCGGCCATGCGTTTCGTGAGCGTGGTCGTGAGTACGCGTTGTCCGATCGCTACCCGGTTCTGGATTTCCCGGATCAGATCATCGACCTGTCCTTCGACGGGCCTGACTTCCACTTCGGGGTCGACGAGACCGGTCGGGCGGATGATCTGCTCCACTACCTGGGACGCGACTCCAAGCTCATACGGGCCGGGTGTGGCGGACGTATAGATGACCTGCGCCGTGCGTTCCTTGAATTCGTCGAACGAAAGCGGGCGATTGTCCAACGCGGAGGGGAGGCGAAATCCGAATTCGACCAGGGTCTCCTTGCGTGAGCGATCGCCGGCGTGCATCCCGCGGACCTGCGGGATGGTCATGTGGCTCTCGTCGACGACGAGTACGAAGTCCGGCGGGAAGTAATCGATCAACGTCCAGGGGGGTGATCCAACCGGGCGCTGATCGAGATGGCGGGAATAGTTTTCAATCCCCGTGCAGTACCCCACTTCGCGCAGCATTTCCAAATCGTAACGCGTGCGCTGTTCCAGGCGCTGGGCTTCGAGGTATTTCTCCTGCTTCTTCAGGAATTCGAGATGCTCTTCGAGTTCCGTTTCGATGTCTGCGATGGCGGCTTTCAACTTCTCGTCCTCGGTGATGAAGTGTTTGGCGGGGTAGATGCTGACGGTCTCGGCGTCGCTGAGAATTTCGCCTGTCAGTGGATTGAATTTCACGATGCGTTCCACTTCGTCACCGAAGAAACTGACGCGGATTCCGATCTGTTCGTAGGCCGGCAGCACTTCCAGCGTATCCCCGCGAACTCGGAACACGCCGGGCTTCAATTCGATGTCGTTACGCTGGTAATGGCATTCTACGAGTTGGCGCAAAACTGCATTGCGCCGATAGCGTTGACCCTTTTCCAGATGGATGACCACCCGGCCGTAAGCTTCCGGGTTGCCGATTCCGTAGATGCTCGAAACCGAAGCTACGATGACAACGTCCCTGCGTGAAAGAACGGAGGTCGTCGCCGACAAGCGCAGGCGATCGATCTCCTCGTTGATCTGCGTTTCTTTTTCGATGTAGAGATCGTGTTTGGGAACGTAAGCTTCCGGCTGATAATAGTCGTAGTACGAGACGAAGTATTCAACCGCATTTTCGGGGAAGAAAGAGCGGAACTCCGTGTAGAGCTGCGCCGCGAGGGTCTTGTTGTGAGCGAGGATGAGAGCCGGACGCTGCACTTTTTCGATCACGGAGGCGATGGTAAAAGTTTTTCCGGTGCCCGTCGCACCGAGGAGAACTTGATGTTCGAGCCCCTGATTGAGGCCTCGTACCAATTCCTCGATAGCTTCTGGTTGATCTCCCATCGGTTCGAATGGGGAATGTAGCCGGAACGTCGGCATGGCTCCTCCAAGCACGCTCCCCCAATGCGAACATATGATCTATGATTATACCACGCACCTCGGTGGCGGAGAATCGACATTCCATTATGACGTTCGCAAATATTCAGGTACGACAAGGCTCCGGATGGGCAGGAAATCATCCTCGGGAAGCGACGCCAGCACATCTCACTCCCCGATGATCTTGATCAACACCCTTTTTCGCCTGCCGCCGTCGAATTCTCCGTAGAAGATTTGCTCCCACGGGCCGAAGTCCAATTTGCCTTCCGTAATCGCCACGACGACCTCTCTGCCCATGATTTGGCGCTTCATGTGCGCGTCGGCGTTGTCTTCCCCCGTGCGGTTATGCTGGTATTGACTGATCGGTGCATGCGGCGCAAGCGACTCCAGCCAAACCTCGTAATCTTGATGCAGTCCCCTTTCGTCGTCGTTGATGAAAACGGAAGCCGTGATGTGCATGGCATTGACGAGCACCAGGCCTTCCTGGATGCCGCTTTCCATCAATGCGTCTTTCACCTGGGGAGTGATGTTGATGAAGGCCCGTCTACCCGGTACCTCGAACCAAAGTTCTCGTCGGTAGGTTTTCATGGCGCACGCTCCTTTTGCGATCGTAGAATGTCATGATCACGTTCAAACCGATAAACGCCAGGATTTATTGAATCACCAGAAATATTGCGGGAATTTAAACGATCCGGTGTCTACCGTTCCCGGATCACGCTGTAAGATCTCATCTGGATGTATCTACGTCACGTAAATGGGATTGCTGTAAATCCACCCGCAGCGTCTTGCTTCGAAATCGATATGCACCTCCACACGGTACGCGCCCGGTGCATGTACCGTATAGATTGCCGTGTCTCGATTTTTCCATCTACGCAGTTGTTCCCCATTGTGAATGAGGCGAATCTCTGCGCGGCGTGGCGATTTGATCTGCAGGGTCACACCGTTCCGCGCTGGTATCGAATCGCCCATGATGACTTGATCGTCTGCTCCTTGTGCGCTGAAGCGAAAGCCGTTTGTGGCTGCCGGCAGGTCGAAGCCGACGAAGCATCTGCCGCGGGATATGCTGTGAAACAACAAGCGTCTGTCGTGATTCGCATCTCCGACGAGCGAGTTCCGGGTCAGGACATGCGTGTTTACCGCACGGTAGAGAAATTCGTACGGCAGGACGATGCGCTTGAAAGGACCTTTACGGTAGGGCGTTGCGTGTGCGTCTGCGCCTCCGACGGCAACGATGCGCTTTCCGGACGCCAGCAGCCGATCCCAGCGCTCGAGCACCTCGGGGAACGGCCCCTGGCCGCTGCGTTTTGGACTGTAAGCCAGCAGGAAAGCCACGGGCAGCGAACTGAGATGGGATTTGAATTCACTCATGAAGTTCCAAATCTCGAGTCCCGTAAATCCGCTCACATCCCAATCCACCCAGGATAAGTCAGATTCACCGAACAACGGCGCTTCCGGGTCGACGGGATGGGCGATGAAGCAAAGCCCGCCCGCTCGCCGGACTTCGTCGATCAGTTCCTGCGGATCGGCGGCAAACGGCGCCAGTTCTTCATGGGCTTCGAAAACGAGCAGGTGGTTTTTCTGTGGGTCACGCACCTGGTCGTGGATTTCCTCCCCCGTCAACAGCAGTACGCGTTCCTTTCCCAGGTAACGGTATCCGTCCATACCGTCGACCCAGACATTGTGGTCGGTTACGACGATGAAGTCCAGGCCCGCCCGGATTGCTGCGCGGGCGATCTCAGCGTGGCTGCCGTGACCATCCGAGTAAATTGAGTGATTGTGCAGGTTGCCGACGTATTCGTGTAGCAAGAGAATTCTCCGGGTAAAGGCGAGTCGTGCGTAAAGGATAGCACAAGCTGTCAGCGGCTTCAATTTCAAAGTCGTCTCGTAGGAAAATTCGTGTATTATGATGGTAGATGCAGGTCTTGTAACCTCCGCGCGCGCGGGGTTTTATCCAGAACCGGTATCTTCATATCCATTTTTACATCATCTTCACGGAGGAGGACTCATGAGTGATTATGCAATTGTAACCGACAGTCTTGCGTCTTTACCGCAGGAACTCATCGATCGTTATCAGATCATCGTAGTTCCGCAAGTATTGATCTGGGGTGAGGAAGAATTCCTCGATGGAGTCGACATTACCCCGACGGAATTTTATACGCGTCTGAGAACCGATCCGGTCATGCCCACGACCTCGCAAGCGACGGTCGCCTCGTTCAAATCCATCTTCGAACCCTTGGTCTCCCAGGGCAAAGAAATTCTGACCATCGTGGGCTCCTCGAAGTTGACGGCAACATTGAACTCTGCCGAACAAGCCAAAGGTCTCTTCCCGGATGCGAAGATCGAAATATTGGACTCCATGGGAGTCGCCATGGCGTTGGGTTTCCAGGTCCTGGCAGCCGCGCGCGCCCGTGAAGCGGGCAGTTCGTTCGATGAAGCCGTGACTACGGCGAAAAAAGCGAAAGAGCAGTCGGGTGTGCTCTTCGTCGTCGAAACACTCGAATACCTGCACCGCGGCGGCCGTATCGGCGGCGCTTCACGGCTGCTGGGGACGGCGCTGAATCTCAAGCCGCTGTTGGAATTGCAGGAAGGCCGCGTCGAACCCGTTGAGCGCATCCGCACCAAGGCCAAAGCCCATAACCGGCTCGTGGAAGTGATCGTGGAGCGGCTCAAGGATAAGCCCGACGTACGGCTGTCCACGCTTCACGCCGATGCAGAGGTGGATGCGCACGCATTGATGGAGGCGGCGACGAAACAGCTCGATCCCATCGAGACCGTTTATTCGGAAGTCACTCCGGTCATCGGAACGCATGCGGGACCGGGTACAGTCGGATTGGCCTACTCTTACGGCATCTAATTTGCACGACGAAGATACCTTCAGAATCAGCATACCATCGACCGGACAGAATCCGTCCGGTCGATGGACACTTCATGATGTTCCGCATCTCCTTACCGGGTGTGAGCGGCCAAATCGGAGCAGCCCGCATCAGCGGCTGTAATTTCTGCACGGCCTTCTCTTCCGGGTCTCGCTGGAATCGATGTGACGTCATTCGAATCCCCTATATACACTTATGGTAAGTATTTGACCTGTGAATGGTATAATGACGGTCGCCCGGCGGGATTAATCAAGGAAACGCGATGAATGACGTAATCAGTCGATTCCTGCGGTATCTTGAAATGGACCAGGAACGCGCGCGGAATACGATCTTGGCGTATGAAACCGATATCCGCCAATTCGTCCAGGTTTTATCCGCCGTTTCCGAGCAGCCGATTGGACCCGATCGCATCGATGAGTGGAATCTGGACAAGTACGTTTCCTGGTTGAACCGCCAGGGGTACAAGACCTCCACCGTCGCCCGGAAGATTGCAGCCGTACGAACCTTGCTGGACTATATGCATTCCCGTGAGGGCTACGACACCCAGGCGATGTTGAATTCGCTGGATTTGCCCCAGAATCGCCGGCAACCCCCCAAGGTCTTGACGACGACGGAGGTAGAAAAATTGCTCCGGACCGCTTCGCAGGACGGCTCGCCGCGCGCGATGAGGGACTCGGCGGCTTTGTCCCTGTTGTATGCCACCGGCTTACGCGCGGTCGAACTGATCTCGTTGAACGCCAGCGACATCGATTTGCAGACCGGCGCCATTCGGGCGAATGAAACCTATTCACATAAGATTCCCATCCGTGATGCACTTCATCCCTTAAGAACGTACATCGAGAAAGGCCGGCCTTACTTGTTGCGAACGCCGGAAGTCAATGCGTTGTTCGTCAATCAGCGCGGCAAACGACTCAGCCGGCAGGGATTGTGGCTGATCGTCAAACGCTGGGCTGAGGAAGCCGAATTGGGCAGCGACGTTTCACCGCAAACGATTCGTCACTCTCTCGTACGACATCTTTTGGAGCAAGGCAGGTCTCGACGAGAAGTTCAAGAGTGGCTGCGTCTTTCGAGTCCGAACACATTGTGGCTACATAAACGCTTAGACCGCAAATAATCACTGGAGTGGATACATGGATCTGATTACGACGGCAGATATCGACAAAACTGTGGAGTTCTTACGGACAAGAACGTCCGTTCAGCTTGAGATCGGCATGATATTAGGTTCGGGCCTGGGAGCGATCGCCGACGCCGTGGATGCGGATGAAAAGATTGCGACGGGAGATATCCCCGGATGGCCCGTATCCACGGTGCACGGACATGCGGGGCGGGTCGTCGTAGGCCGCCTCGAAGATCGTTCCGTATTCGTGCTGCAGGGTAGGGCGCATTTCTACGAGGGTCATCCCATCTCGCAGATCGGCCTTCCCATCCGGGTCATGTATCGCCTGGGCGTGCGTATATTGATCGTGACCAACGCGGCCGGGGCCGTCAATCCGGATTTCGAACCGGGTGACTTGATGTTGATCAGCGATCACATCAATCTCCTGGGAATGACCGGCAACAACCCGCTGCGCGGTCCAAATCTGGATGAGTTCGGACCTCGTTTTCCTGACATGGGGAAGGCATACGATCCTGCTTTGGGGATGCTGGCGAAAGGAGTGGCGCTCGAAGAGGATATTCCCTTACGGAAGGGAGTCTATGTTTGCGTATCCGGCCCTTCTTACGAAACGACTGCGGAACTGCGTTTCCTGAGGACCATCGGTGTCGACGCTGTCGGAATGTCCACGGCGCCCGAAGTGACGGTCGCACGGCATTGCGGTATGCAAGTTCTTGGCATCTCGGGGATCAGCAACAAGGCAAACTTGGACGGTGAAACCGAGACCACGCACGAAGAAGTACTTGAAGCTGGAAAGATCATTACACCCAGGCTGAAAACGCTCATCTGCGGGGTGCTGCGCAGAATTTAATGTAGAAGGCAAATGGAAGATTTCCTGCTCTTCTTTGAAGAGCAACAGACGTGGATCTACCTGGCATTAGCGATCATCGGTGCGGTCTATCTGCGATTCTTATTTGTTGCTTATCGAACTTCGCGTAGGGCTTTTTATGCGTTGGAGCGGGAACGCAGCTCGAGCCGCATGAGAAGATCGATCGCCATGTTGCTGCTCGTTTTCGCTGGAATGACCGCCACGTTTTTGATCGTCAACTTTGCCAGCCCAAGCATCCCGATTGCGCTCCGGCCGACATCCTTGCCGACCGTCTCTTTACTTGCGACGCCGGTCGGCTCAGGTGGACAAGTGGATGAAGAACCGTCCGATGGTGCTGCGGCGATTCCTTCCGCGCCGGACGGTTCGGGGTGTTTGAATGAAAATGCTACGATCCTTCAACCACAAAACGGCGAAACGGTCAGCGGCACGATTGTCATCCTGGGCGTTGCCAATATACCCAATTTCGCGTTCTACAAGGTGGAGTATCGTCGTCTCGATGGCGAATGGGTAACCATAACCGCCGGATCTCAAGCGGTTTGTGAGACCTGCGGCGGTTCAGAGGAAGAAGGCACAAGCCCACCGCAGGAAGATCTTCAATTGGGTTCCTGGGACACGCGCCTCGTTGAGCCGGGGACTTACGGTTTCCGTCTGGTCGTGTTGGACACGGAGGGCAATGCGCCATTGCCTTGCGAGATTCAAATTCAGATCTTGCCTGCGGAATGAGCAAATCGGGAAAACTGGGATTCACAAATGAGACTTTCATCGGGATGAATTGTTGATCGTTCTTATGCAGAAATTACACAAGGAGTCTAGGTCAATTTCGTCATGAACATGATTTCTATTCGAGAAGCTATTTCAAGTGACATCCCCACGCTCATCGCTTTCGATCACGGCTACGGTACCGATCACGTGTGGCAAATGTCTTTCGAGCGAGAGCCTTCAGCGGTGGGGGCTACTTTTCGTGAGGTCCGCTTACCCCGTGCAATGCGGGTCGGCTATCCGCGTGACGCTGCGCGATTGGCGGACGAATGGACACGCCGGGCGGTCATTCTTGTGGCCGAAGATGAAGAGTCTCTCCAGGGATATCTGGCGATCATGGAAGGTCCCTCGGAAAACATGTATTGGATTACGGACCTCGTCGTCAGTCTGCGGTCCCGGCGCCAGGGCATAGCTTCGAGGCTGATACTGGCTGCACGTGAGTGGTGCCGCCAACGCGATGCTTTGCGTCTTTTTCTGGAAATGCAAAGTAAGAACTACCCAGCGATCTGCCTGGCGAAAAAAATGGGATTTGTGTTCAGCGGGTACAGCGATCAATATTATCCGGATCAAGATATCGCGTTGTTTTTCTCGATGTTACTTTGCGTGTAAAAGGCATCAATGTTAGAAACCATTACCTCCATTTTGATCTCCCTGAATCAGATCCTTGATGCTGGAAATACGATCACTGCGTTCTCATTACTGCTGTATACGCTGACGTTCAACATCCGGGAACGCGTGGCGCAATCGCTGGCGTTGATGCTTCTGTGTGTCACCATCGTGTATTTCGGTGACGTGCTGACCAGCACCGCGACTTCCGACGCCGAAATGCAGGTTTGGCTTCGCTTCCAATGGGTGGGTATTGCTTTTATTCCCGCAACTTTGCTCCAGCTTTCGGATGCGCTGCTCGCGGCAACCGGGCGTCCTTCCCGTGGGCGCAGACGGCTTGTGATCTGGATCTCCTACATGATTGGCAGCCTTGCTTTACTCAGTGTGGGTCGGCGGCAGGATATCGCCGTAGGCCTCCGGCAAGTGGATTCGATCGTTTACCTTACTCCAGGCCCTTGGTTTCCGGTCTTTACGCTGTTCCTGCTCGTCATCGTCGGCTTCGCCGGCGTCAATCTGTGGAGATCGTACAAACGCTGCCTGACCCGAACCAGCAGGAGGCGCATGCGCTACCTGATGTTCGGATCGCTGGGGCCGCTGCTGGGTTCTTTTCCGTTCATGATGGTGAGCCAATCGGCGTTCGCAGAACATACCTGGATCATCTGGGTGGCGATCACCTTGATCAACATGGCGGTTGCGATTCAAATAGTGATGATTACGTACTCCGTGTCCTACTTCGGTGTGAGCTATCCGGATCGGGTCGTGAAGAGTCGGCTTTCGCAGTGGTTGCTGCGCGGACCGATTGTCGTTTCGACGGTGTTGGCCGTGACGGTCGTC
>DAOUEE010000044.1:0-19230 GCA_034430695.1 Anaerolineales bacterium
TTCTGAAGATTGAGCTGAAAGCTGCCATCCGATAACAGCAAATCCGGGAGAATCAGTGCGGCCAGAACGGCCGGCGGCACGTAGCGCAGAGCCTGTTTCATCAATGCGGGTACGCGTTCCTGCGGGATCAGCAGGATGAAGGACAATCTCGTGGCGTAGGTAACCAGCATGCCGCCGATGATGATCGTCCACAGGTAAAGCGTGCCCACCGGTTTCATTGTGAAGCACCATCGTTTCGTGACAGTTGCATTTCGGCGAGCATGCCGGCGGCGACGCCAAGCGTGGCGGCGATCAGAATCCAGAGTTTGTAGGGCAGCCCGGAAAGGATCACCGCCGAACATCCGGAGACTGCGGCCGCAATGCAGGTCGGGCGGTTGATCAACAGCGGCACGAGCAGTGCGACAAAGGTCAACGGCAGGGCGAAATCGAGCCAACTGTTTTCCGGAATCACCTTGCCGAGCGCTATTCCTACGGCCGTGCTCGCTTGCCAGGAGGCCCACAGCATCAGCCCTGTCCCCAAGGTATACCAATGGGAATGCGCATTATTTCGTTCTCGATAGCGCACGGAGGCGACGACGAAGGCTTCATCCGTGAGCAGCCAGGCGAGGACGGCTTTCCAGCGTTTGGAGAGATGCTGGGTGTATTGGGAAATGCTGGCGCTGTACAGCGCGTGGCGCAGATTGACGACGAAAATGGTGAGTACCACGATGAGCGCCGGAGTGCTCTCTGCGATCAATCCGGCGGAGATGAACTGTGCGCTGCCGGCAAAGATGAAGAGCGAGAACGCCTGAGTCTCCAAAGGAGGGATACCGGCGGAGAGCGCCAGGGCGCCAAAGATCACCCCGAACGGCACGACGCCGAGAAGGATGGGGAGCTGCGCCCGTACTCCGGCAAACCATTCCGCACGTGCGGTCGTCTTCATCGGTCACCTGGCAAGTATGCGTCCATCGGGATTCGAATGATGATACCCTGCGTGATGTGAGCCCTCAAGGGTCGTGTGTATCCTGTGTTTGCGGCGAACCGGCCTCCAGGATTGTATCCGGGGCGGGCTCAGGTTCGGTCGGGGAACCGCGCGAGGAATGGTATGGGAACTGCAGCAGTGTTTCCCGTTCTCGAACTTGGTCCGCTTGACACAAATGTCCCTGTAGTGTAAACCCTTGGTTGCTGCGCGCATCGAACCCTGCAGCAGAGGTAGCATTATGAGTGTGTTGGTTGGGAAAATGCTCGATCACTACCACCTTCGCGAGCTCGTCGGCCAGGGGGGTATGGCGACGGTCTATCGGGCCGTCGACACGCGCAACTTGCGCGAGGTGGCTTTGAAAGTGTTGTCCCCGGCGATGAGCGCCGACCGCATGTTCTTGAAGCGCTTTCGCCGTGAAGCCCAGTTGGTCAAGCAGCATCTCGCGCATCCCTCCATCGTTCCGGTCATCGATTACGGCCAGACGCAGGGCTACATCTATCTCGTCATGCCCTTCGTGCGCGGCACGACGCTGCAGGAGCACATGGAGCAGGGCCAAATTTCCAGGCAAGAATGCAAGCGCTGGGTGCAGCAAATCTCCGACGCGCTGTCCCTGGCGCACGACAAAGGCATCATTCACCGCGATATCAAACCTTCCAACGTGATGATCGACGAGAAGGGCAACGCCTTGCTGACCGACTTTGGCCTGGCGCGCCAGATCGAAGGTTCGGACACGCTCACGGGGTCGATGTTGATGGGCACACCGGCATACATCTCTCCCGAACAGGGGCGCGGCGAGAAAATCGACGCTCGTTCGGATCAGTATTCATTGGGCGTAATACTCTACCGCATGGCCACCGGAAGGCTGCCTTTCGAATCCGATAAACCCATGGCGAGCGTCTTGGCGCACATCAACGAACCGGTTCCCCGCCCGAGACGCTTCAACCCGCAAATTCCACCGGACGAAGAACGGGTGATTCTCAAATCCCTGGCCAAACGACGCGAGGATCGATTTCCGAGCATTCGCCTCATGAAGGAGGCCTATCTGGCTGCGTTGGACGGGAAACCGCTGCCGCAATTTCGATTGCCCCCGGAAACATCTCCGCAAGTAAGATTGGCGCTCGACGTGGTGAATCAGACGGGTATTGGAGAGTTACAACCCGCGTCGACGGCCGGATCTCCCCCGGTCAAGAAACGGCGAAGCTCGCTATGGGTCGTGCCTTTGACGCTGGTGATCTTCGCCGGCGTTGCGGCAACGCTGCTGATTCGGGATTACTTTTCCGGGTTCGGAACGACAACCATGGTGACCTCGACGCCGTCCCGGACGGAAGCCGGGATCGATGTTGCGCCCACTGCGACGGAGCAAGTTGTCGTTCTCGCCGCCTCTCCCACGCCGGAGCCGATAACCTCGGATGCCTGCCCGGGCCTCCGCCTTCAGTATCTGGGGGAGCGGGGGAACGACACCGAGTGGATCGTCGACAATCAGAGCGGCCGAAGTGTCAACCTCGTGGGCGTTCGGGAGTTGAGTTGGGACGCGGCGGTGAAGGGCGTGCTGAAGCACATTCGCCTGGGGGAAGACGTCCTCTGGCAGGGGGAAATCGGGCTGGACGACCTGCGGAACGGCAGCGTTCTCGAGATGTCGGCGAACGCCAACAAGACCATTGCCCTGGACCAGGTGGTCGTCATCGCACTCAACTTTGCCTGGTCGAATCCTGCGCAGGCGGATTACTTGCTCGCCCTCGAATTTGACGCCGGCTGCACGCTGAGCGGCGCGTGGCGTTGAATCGAACTCGAGTATTTCGATTTTATTAGCAACCGACGTCAGGCAGCGATACCTTTCAGGGTCCTGGATCGATGGCTGCAGACAGCAGTCTTGATTTTCCTTGAATTCAAATTCATCGATGTAGGCGCACACCCATGCGAACGCCCACTTGAAACTAGATAGCCCGGTACAGGAGACCTCGCTTGCAGCGGTGAGATGTTGGATTTCGGTTCTCTTCAACCCAACCTATGGATTTCCATGGGATCAATTCCATCAATGTTGGGGCGCACCATGTGTGCTCTATTGAAGCGATGTGTAATAGGGCCGACACACTGGCCGGCTCCTACAAACGATGTGTGTGCAGATCGAAACATGGTTTCGATGATTGCGTCAATCAACCCTGCAAACACACTCATTCATGCATTCAACGATTAGCATGGACATTTCGCAGCTTCCACCCACGGTTCCCGTTGATATAATCGAGTTAACCATAAACGAGAAAGGATGTGTCCCATGGCAGATGCGCGCGTGGTGAATCTGGCGAAGATTCTGGTGCAGTATTCGACCAAGGTGCGGCCGAAGGACGTAGTGGCGATTTACCACCAGCCGGCAGGCATGCCGCTGGTTCGGGAGATTTACCGTGAAGTCATCCGCGCCGGGGCATATCCATACGTCCTGCTCGGATTACTTCGTTCCCGTGTCGAAATCGAGGACCTGGCTTACATCCTCTTCACCGAGGGAAATGCGGATCAGCTGCAGCACGTGCACCGCTTCGAGAAAATCGTCCGCTCGGAGTTCGACGTGATGATCAACGTCGAGAGCTCGTCGAACACACGCGTCCTGAGCAGCGTCGATCCGGCCAAACAAAGCCTGCGTTCGAGGGCGCACGGCGAATTGATGAAAATTTTCATGCAGCGTTCGGCATCCAAGGATCTGCGTTGGGTGATCAGCCTCTTCCCGACCGAAGCCTACGCCCAGGACGCAGACATGAATTTATCCGAATTCGAGGACTTCGTCTATGGCACCACTTTCGCCGATCAGGATGACCCGGTCGCGGCATGGCAGGCCGTACATGACGAGCAGCAGCGTTTGGTGGATTGGCTGGTCGGGAAGCGCAACGTCGAAGTGCGCGGACCGAACGTAGAGCTCAAGCTTTCGATCGATGGCCGCAAGTTCATCAATTCCGACGGCACGTATAACATGCCCAGCGGGGAGATATTCACAGGACCGGTGGAGGATTCGCTCGACGGTTGGATCCGATTTTCCTATCCGGCGATTTACAGCGGCCGTGAGGTCGCCGGGGTCGAGCTGCATTTTGAATCCGGGAAAGTGGTGAAAGCCAGCGCGGATAAAAACGAAGGTTTTCTTCTGCGCATGCTGGAAACCGACGCCGGCTCGAAATACGTGGGCGAATTCGCCATGGGAACCAACAAGCGCATCAACCGCTTCATCAAGAACATCCTCTTCGACGAAAAAATCGGCGGCACGATCCACATGGCGCTCGGCGCCGGATATCCGGAGACGGGATCGAGCAACGAGAGCGCCATCCATTGGGACATGATCTGCGAAATGCGCGACGGGGGAGAGATCATCGTCGATGGGGAGCTGTTCTACCGATCCGGAGAGTTCCAAATCTAGAGGCTCTGCCTGAAGAGCAGTATAAAAGCCGCCGGTGTCGATCCCGGCGGCTCGTTGGTTGCTGTGCAAGCGTATCCGAATGCCCTCGACGCCATCTCGCGAGGACTACATCCTGGGAAGCACGATTTTCTTCTGCTTTTGATACTTGCCTTTTTTATCCGCGTAGGATTGGAGGCATTCATCGTCGGCTTCGAAGAAAAGCACCTGGGCGATGCCTTCGTTGGCGTAAATCTTCGCTGGAAGAGGAGTGGTGTTTGAAATTTCCAGGGTGACAAAACCTTCCCACTCGGGTTCGAAGGGGGTCACGTTCACGATGATGCCGCAGCGTGCATAGGTCGACTTGCCCACGCAGATCGTGAGCACACCGCGGGGGATGCGAAAGTATTCCACGGTTCGCGCCAGCGCAAACGAATTCGGGGGAATGATGCAGACGTCTGACTTGAGATCGACCATCGACGCCTTGTCGAATTGTTTCGGATCGACGACGGCCGAATACACGTTGGTGAAAATCTTGAACTCGTCTGCCACGCGGATATCGTACCCGTAGGACGAGACTCCGTACGAAATGACGCCATCGCGCACTTGCTCCGCGGCAAAGGGGTCGATCATCTTTTCTTCACGAGCCATTTTCGCAATCCAATGATCGGGTTTGAGACCCATGTAACGCCTCCTGAGTGTGGGTGGATTAACCTTCGTCTCTCGGCTGGCCGCAGACCGGGTTCCGCAGCGTGCCGACGCCTTCAATGTCTACGGTTACCTCGTCGCCGTCGCCGAGGATTCCGACTCCGGCGGGGGTTCCCGTGAGGATCAAGTCGCCGGGATCGAGGGTCATGATCGAAGAGACGAAGGCGATGAGTTGAGGAACGGTGAACACCATGTCGCGCGTGGACGCCATCTGGCGCATCTGTCCGTTCACCGAACAAGTGATCAACACGTCCGAAGAGTCGAGATCCGTCTCGATCCAAGGGCCGAGCGGACAGAAAGTGTCGAAGCCCTTGCTGCGGGTCCATTGGCCGTCTCGCTGCTGCAGGTCGCGCGCGGTCACGTCGTTCGCCGCGGTATAGCCGAGGATGAAGTCGCCGGCATTTTCTGCACGGATCCAGCGGCCGCGCTGGGAGATGACGACGGCGAGTTCCGCTTCATGTTCGACCTGGTTCGATTGTGGGGGCAGTACGATGGGTTCACCGGGGCCGATGACCGCCGAGGGTGGTTTGAGAAAGAGCAGGGGCAGATCGGGCACTTCGGCGTGGTGCTCTTCGGCGTGGGCGACGTAGTTGCGGCCCACGCAAACGATCTTCCCTGGGGAGATCGGAGGAAGCAGGTGTACGGAGTCGATCGCCAGCGTGGCTTCCTCGCGGCGAAACTCGTCGAACGGCTGCCCGTCGAGAATGCCGATGCGCTCGTCGGCGACCCAACCCCAAAGAATGGGTGATTTGGGTGTTTGTCGAAAACGTGTGATTCGCATGTGCCGATGCTCGTGTCGATTCAATTACCGGCTGGCCGGTGGTTTTCGTGCGGAGCGGCCAACTGCGTCAACTCCGGCCGAACGTTCAACACAGCATCGTACCATAAACTCGCCAAGCTGACACACGAATCCGGCCGGAAGCGCCGCGCTACGCAGCACCGGATGGTTGCAGGTTTCTTTCGAATTCGATCTCGTCGCGGATAGGGATGTCTTCCCAACCGAGTTCGGGTATCTCCGGTTTGAGTTTCCTCGCTCCCCGAACGGAATCCGGATAAACCGCGGCCAGTGTGAAACCCCGTTTCTGATAGAAGCGCAGGGCGGGGAGGTTGTCGTTCGTGGTGATCAGCCACAACCGGCGGCAGCCGTTCGAAACGGCTGCCTCGGTGACGGCCTCCAGCATCGCCGTGGCAACGCCGCGCTGCTCCAGCAGGCTGTTGAGCGTGACGATTTCGCATTCTGCGCTTTCGATGCGGTAGGTCAAGAGGCCGACGGGTTCGCCATGTAGTTCGGCGATCAATCCCGGGAGCGTATCGGCGTGGTGAAGACGGCCGCGGCTGACGACCCGTGCCGACCCCCATTGTTCGCGGAGCAAACTGCTGCACCAGGCCTGATCTTTTTCCGTTTTCGTACGGAGGCGAATCCCCGACATTTTTTCCCGTTCGCGGGCGCGATTCGACTCCGCGTCCGCACATTCTGGATGGTAAGATAACCCATTATAATCTGCCTCGGAGACAGCATGCCGATATTCGATCATTTCGACATCCTCGCACCCCTTTACGATCGCCTGATCCGCATCCCGGAGAACGATCAGCTGGCACAAGTGGTCGGTTTGCCGGTCGCCGGCCGTTTGCTCGACGCCGCGGGTGGGACGGGACGCATCGCCCAGCAGCTCGTCGATCGCGCGGGCCTGGTGGTGATCAGCGATGTTTCCCTCAACATGCTGCGCCAATCCCTGCAGAAGGACGGGCTGTGCTGTGCCGCCGGTTCTGAAACCGAGAAATTGGCCTTCGCGGATTCGAGCTTCGAGCGGGTGATCGTTGTGGATGCCTACCACCATTTACTGGATCAGGAACTCAGTCTGCGAGAGTTCTGGCGCGTTCTTGCGCCCGGTGGACGTTTGGTCATCGAAGAGCCGGACATCCGCCGCTTCGGCGTGAAGCTGCTCGCTTTGGCGGAGAAACTCGCTTTGTTCCGCAGCCATTTCGTACTGGCGGAGAAGATCGCAAAGAAGTTGGCGGGTTTTGGCGCCAGGACCCGTGTCATCCGCGACGGTGCGACGGTTTGGATCGTGGCCGAGAAGGAACTCCGTTAGCCATTCCGTAATCCAAAGGCCTCCCGATTCGCAAGGGAGGCCTTTGTGGTTCAATCAAGTGTGCTGGATCACTTCGTTTCAATCCCAATCAAAATCACGATAACATGCTTCAAACTCGCCGTTCACTTCCACTACCCAATCGGTTCTGCTGTGCGTGACCGGGTATTCGTCGAGTAGATCGGCGATGCCGTCGAGCGCCTTTTGCGCGCCCAGCCGGGAAAAGTGCAGCGAGGGCCATTTCAGGCTTTCCATACGCGCATTCAGCTTGCCTCGTTCGCAAGCCAATTGAGAGAGGAGTTCCGTGCGGATTTCTCCCTGCGCCACATCGGCGAAATCGACTAGACCAGGGACGCCGTCGTAAGAAAGATCGAACAGATAGCGCAAATCGAGTTCCGCTGATCCGGCACCGGCCCGTGTGATGCTTTCTCGGACGATTTCGATATTTTCGCTATCTGTGTAGCGTTTTATATTTTGCCGCACGATGAAGGCATCGACGTTCAGCACATTCAGCGTCAGCGTGAAACCGAGCACCCCGAGTGCAGCGACGGGGGCGAAGCGACGCAGGCGTTCCCGATAGAGCAGGACGAGGAAGACGGCGAACATGACGCCCATCCAGGCGATTGCCACGTGAGTGTAAGTACGCAGGCGGGTGAATCCGTAGGCGTCCTCATACAGCAGCAGCCGCTTGACTGCGGAAGCCAGAATGACGCCCATCAAAGCCACCAGACAGGTACTCAGCGCAGTAAACCACTTCTTCTCCGAGGTGCTTTCGCGTTTCGTCCAACGACTCAAGCCGATGATGAAACCAAGGCTCAGCACTGCCAGCACAGTCAACTCGAAAAAGCCTCTACGGGCATATTCGGAGTAGTTGTAGCCGGCTGCAGTGATGTTGGCTTCTCCGCCGAAGAGATAAGCGAACTGGATGACGACGAAGGCGCCAAAAAGCAGGTCGATCACGATCAGGATGACGGCGCCTTCGATGATTCCCAGAATTGGGGACGAAGACTTTTGCGCGTGTCCGGCGATGTTTTCTTCCCGTTTCCGAAGCGCCATGACGAGGGCACCGAGTGAGAGTGCCGTGGCGAAGAGGATAATAAATAACCGCCGCAGGATCTGTATCAGTCGATCAAGGTCAAGCCATTGGAAGGCCTTCCGCACGTAGTCGGCGAATACCAGGTCGGCACTCGCCAGCAACGCCAGGAAGAGGAAAAAGACCGGAAGCGCAAGCAGCAATCCCCGCAGGATCGCAATCAGTTTATTTTTCGTGGCGCGAACGCCGATCGTCTGCCGTACGGCTGCAGCAGCAACAGGACCCCATCCGAACAAACACTCCAATGGGGTGCGTATGGTGGCGACGATGAAATCCACCCAACGAAACTCGAGCACCCGCCCAATGCGGAAGGCGAATATCCAGACCGCAAAAATGAGAAGCGTGATGAACATGCTCAATATGCCCGTCATGGGTTCCAGCCGAAAACAGGTGAATACAGAAAGCACGACGATGGGAATCGAAAGTAGATATTCGGGTTTTGCCGGCTGGATTCCTTCATTCCGTGCCATTCCGACGAGGGCAAGCAAACAGGCAGTCATCCAGATGGGAAAAGAAATGCCGGTAGGGTGGCCGTCGAAGAGGATCTCGAAGAGCACTCCCAGAATGATCGCCATCAAGCTGAGCGCACGCGGCGAGCGGAAATTCGGTTTCTGCCCCTGCTCCTCGCTGCCGCTGTCTGTTTTTTCTTTTTCTTCTGCCATGTTTTTATCCTTGTGGGGTTTCGGGATCATGTTATCGTTTTCCTTCTTTGCCTGCAAACACCTGGGTGCAATACGGAAAGCACGTGCGGTATGCGCTCGAGTGTCCTGGATTCGATCCGCGTGAGTGCAGGAACAAAACTGGACCGAGAGTCGTCATAAGCATTACGGATGGATATACTAATACGTAAGGGAGGTTGCAATGAAGAAAGAGAAGATGATCGGGCTGTTGCTGGTTATCGCGTTGACGCTCGTAGGCTGCCAGGCGAGAAGCGCCGCAGGCGAGAAGAACGTATCTGTCCCTCCGACGGAAGGACGAGCCCGACCCACTGCGACGCCGCAAGCGCAGGAAACCACGGAGCAATCGTTTGTAGGAGTGGATAAATCGCCGGCGCCAATGCGAGGCGAGCCGTACATCGTTGGTCGGGCAGTTTCCGACCTCGCCCAGCGATTGGGCCTCTCGGAAGGTGACATCCAGGTCGTGAGCGTGGAAGCGGTGGAGTGGTCCGATTCGAGCCTGGGCTGCCCCGCGGAGGGGATGGATTACGCCCAGGTGATTACCCCGGGATACGAGGTTATCTTGCAGGTCGACCAGGATGTGTACAGCTATCACAGCGATGAAGGACTGCTCATGGTGTTGTGTGGTGAGGATGGAACACCGGAAATCTTGCCGATCCCGATTCAGCCGGGCGAGAAGATCCAGGACGGCTCCCCCTGGGTGCCGGTGGATTGACGAAGATGTGTCGATAGCGAAAACTTGCGTAATAAAAAATCGAGCCCGCCAATACAACGGCGGGCTCGAATGGTGCATGAGGTTAGCGTCGACGCCAGGGATGCCGATTCAGAACGTGCGGTTTACGTGGACCTTGATCGAAATACGTGAAACCGTATTCGTAATCTGCATACTTCGAATGGCCCTCAGGTGCGTCGAAAGTGACGAGCATCACGGCCTTGTTGGAACGGCCGAGCAGCTTGCGAAGCTGTATGAAACCGGCTTCGGTCTCCTCGTTCAAGCGCATCTTGATCACCTGGTATATCGGTTTTCCTCGAAGGTTTCGGATGCCCACAAAGATCACGGTGAAGTCGTTATCGATGGGGAACAACTCCGTGATGTCCTTGAAAACCGAAGCATCGGAACCATCCGAGATGAGCACGTCGTCGACGTAGACGTTGTCGATGAACCAGCCTTCGTAGGTCGTGGCCCAGTCGGTGATGTAGCGGAAGGCGAGCAGGATATCACCCGGGTAGGCACTCAGGTCGAAACTCATCGTAATCCAATCTTCGCTCCAACCCGTCAGGCCGGGCAGATTCTCGACCACCTTGGGATGGGCGTCGGGATCGTGTTCGCTCGTGGTGTAATCGTTGGCCAGGCTGGTCCATGTCTGGCCGCCGTCCGTGGAGACCTGCACGAAGCCGAAATCCCAGTAGTCTTCGATGTCGACGTAGGTGTCGAAGGTCAGTGTGCCGCCACCCGTGGCTTCGAAGATCGCCCAGTTGTCGATCAGGTCACCACTGCCGCCCCAGAGCACCTCGCCATCGGAAGTCCAAGCGGAGGGGAAGATCGAATAATCCTGCCCGTTGAAGGTGAACATCCCCAGTTTCTTGGGTTCCCGGGAGAGCCAGATGTAGTCCGTGCCCCAGGGTGGTGCACCGGGCATATCGTAAGCTTCCGGATTGGGGTCGTCCACGGTGCCGATATCGATGGCCAGGTCGAGCTTCTTGAAGCCGTAGCGGTAGCGATTTTGGCGGGAATCGATCAGCACGGCGACGGAAAAGTCGTGGTAGATGTCGTCGAAATTGCGATGGATGTGGCGGGAATCGAGCGTCGAATTGATGCCGCTTATCCCATTCTCGGGGTTTCTGAACTCGGCTTGCAGGAAGGCGCTGCCGAATTGTTCCATCATGTAGAACTGGAACAGGTAGGCCTGGCCGTAATCCGAAAGCACTTCGATATTTCCTTGATCTTCCCAAACGACGAGAGAGTTCTCCGGATTGGTCAGGAAGCCGCCGTACTGTTCCTCGCCCGAAGCATAGCCGGTGAGATATTCGGCGTACATCGACAAACCCTCGTTGACGAAATTCTCTTCGTCGGAATCGTAGTCGTCATGCAGCAAGTGCTGGTACTCGTGGGCAAAAACCCCCTCGTAGAGATGGGGTCGTTCCACATTCGGCCCTACGCGATCCGCCCAATCGTAGGCGTCGATGGTCATGACGTTGCGATCGAAATACGCTTCGAGGGACGGGGAGTAAAATCCGGCGATATACAGCGGGTAGTCCGGATCGTAGTAATTTTCATCGCGTACGTTCGAGACCAGGATAACCTGCTTGCCGTCCGGGTCGGTGTAGTATCCCGGTGGGACGATTTCCCAAGCCTCGAGCAGCGAGGCCGAACCGTCGTGGAAGTCCGCCACACCGAAGAAATCACTTTCCTTCGGGAGCATGTTGTTGTCGAATTCCGAGACCATGTAGCTGGCTTGCTCGCAGGTGATCTCCGGAGTCTCCCGGGTATCTCCTTCGGGCCAGCTCGTGTCTGCCTGCACCCAAAGCTCGGAATCCGTGCCCACGGCTACCAGGTAGAACGTGGTGAAGAAGTAGGATCCGGCGACGGAATCCATGGATAACCAATCTTTCTCATCCAGAATACATTCATCCACGCTGGAGGCGGCATTTGCGCCTGCCTCGGCCTCGGCTTCCGCTGCTGCGGGTGATCCTTCAAGCCGCGCCTGGGTCGGTTCCCATTCCCGAATTTCCGGGCCGACATCCACGGGTCGATAATCGATTCCGGGTGCTGCACCAACAGGTAAAACACCGGCGATCAAACCTAGAAGTAATGCCAACAAACCGATCACTGAGTAACGTTTCATGGGTTTCCTCCTCATTAGAATTTGGCCAGAGCTTTTCCTTGCCAAGGGTTAACGATCGAGATCATGCATAAATTTGAGCCTCACCTCCTTCGTGATGGATCTGGATTGAATGGTACAAACTGGCGTTTGATACTCGTTTGACTTCCATCGAAGCCTGGGTCGTCGACCCCCTGAATACTTCGAAGAGAGTACCGTCAACACATCGAGCCAGCCATCCAGGTAACGGAAAAACACCGTCATGGGATTTTGCCGGACCGATCTAGGATGTGTTCAGAAGATGGCTTACGCCTTTCGTCTCAACATGATAACGTATCATACTCAACGTAAAATCAACGCGGTGAATCGGATTTACAATTGGATTTCGTGTGTACGCGTATCGATTTTCTGGCGATAAATGCCAGACCTTATTGCCAGGGGAGTACCGCCGATGGGTCCCGTCTGGACGACTTTCTAGCCGCATGGTATGATGAATAATGGAGCGTCTGATGGCGAAGAAACGTAAGAACAAGAAACCACAAATGAGCCGCGAGCAGAGGCGGCGAATGCGTATTGGACAAATCCTGTTTGCGATCATGTGGGTGATGATGATCCTAACGATGGTGATCCAATTGGTGACTTAACAACCCGTTCAATACCCATTTCAGTGAATCCCGCGTTCTCGCAAATCGAATCGTGCCGTCGTTCAACCTGGCCGCCGGTGTAACGTTTTACCTGGTGGAAGGTTATCTTGTATGGGTGCACGTAGCTGCATAGCTAGCGTTATTGGCCGCTTGTATGGAACAGTTCGATGAGATAAGCAATTGAAATCGTGTTCTATGAGGTTATTTCGTTTTGGTCTTCTTCTTGCATCGTTAGGACTCTGTAAGGTAAACGGACGTGCTTCCTGTGTTATGCTGAATTCAGTATCGTGCACAATTATGAACGAGTGAATCCGTTTTCCTGAAACATCAATCGTGATCCTCAAATAGAAAGGTGGTGAATGTAGATGCTATTCGCTCCGAAAGAAAGAGGGCAGGGCTTGGTAGAGTATGCTTTGATCCTGGTTCTGATCGCCGTTGTCGTGATCGTGATCCTGGCGTTGCTCGGACCTGCCATCGGAAACGTGTTCAGCAACATCGTAAGCAACATCTAATTGATACCGTCGCAATATTGTTATAGCTGTAGAGCCTCGTCCATGGATGAGGCTCTCCGCTTTATACAAGTTGTGGAATTGGGGCGGGGTCCCGCTCAAGGGGGAAATATTTCGCCGCCTTCGTACACCCAGAGATCGAAGAAATCCTGGAGATCGCAGGCACAAACCGCTTCTGCGGTGTTTTGGAAGTCTTCGGCGTGCATGAAACCGTAACGATACTGCTCGTAGACGGCGGCAAGAAAGTCGTTGAAGCGATTGGTTCCCAGTTTGTTGCGCAGCGCTTCGAGGAACAGGGCTCCTTTCTGGTAGACGATGAGGAAGTAATCGTTCTGATCCTCGTATTCTCCAACGCCAAGGCCGATGGGCTGTGTGGAATCGGGGTCGGCGCGAACGGCGGCGCGAATGTCGCTCAGGTAGCCGGTGCCCTGGCCCAAGCCATAGGCGCGCTCGTAGTAGAGCGCTTCGGCAAATGACGCCATGGCTTCATCCAGCCAGGGCTCACGAACCTGATCGTTTCCAAGCAGCGCGTAGAACCACTGATGCGCAACTTCGTGTACGGTGGGCAGCGTGACCCAATCCGTTCCCATAGTCCCGATGAACACCAGGCCGGGATATTCTATTCCCCCGAAGGCGTACGGCGCGTCGACGAGATCGAGTTCGGGGTAGGGATATGGCCCGACGATTTCGCTCAGCAGATTTACTTGAATCCGGGCCGCTCGCAGTGCAGTCTGTGCGCCCGCAGCGTGATGGGGGAGCGCCCACACGTTTAAAGTCACATCATCGGAAGTGCCGCTGATTTTCTCCCACTGCCCGATGGCGAAGGCAAAATCACGCACGGGACCGCTGATGTATTCAAAGCGCTGTTTCCCGTCCGGTGTCGTGATGCTCGAAGTTTCAACGCCAGTGGCGACCACGATTTGATCCTCGGGCACCGTGATGCTTACGGCGTAAAAGGCGGTTTCTGAGCTGGTCGTATCTCCGGCGGATGGCGCATCGATCGCATCCCATTCGCCGTCCACCAGCCTGGGAATCATGGGGTAGAACGTCGGTGCGATGAGCACTCCTTCCGTGATCCCCATACGTCTCGGCGATCCTTCGTGGAAGGCACCAACTTCGAGGGAGAAGGGAATACTCAAGTCAACGCTTTCCCCTTTTACGAGCGAGGGCCGTAATTCGATGCGCAGCGCTTTTCCGTCCAGAATGGCGTTCGGGACGGTGAGTTCTCCGTCGATCATGACCGTCCCGACTTGCATCTGAGCTTGATACTGCCCGTCGTTGGGCCAGAGCATCAATACGATGTCGGAAAGGTTTATCCCGAGAGGATTGACGTAGCGGATGCGGGCGATTCCTTCGATGTGGGCTTCGGCCGATCCGGGCTGAAAATCGACATCCAGCTCGATGTCGTATCGCGTGGCATCGGGGAAGGCATCAACGTCGCTGACGAACTCGGGCAGCAGTGCGGATTGCTGCTTATGTTCGGAAATCGTCGGAGTCGCCGGGATGGAAGGGATCGCAGTCGGAGAGGCGGTCGGGGTATACGTGGCGGGAAGCGAGCGCGTCGTAAGCGGCGTGCCGCTTGCTCTATGGAGAGCCTTTCCGAATTCCCCGATCCGGCTGCAGGCGGTGAGGTGGACGAGTAAAACCAATACGATGAATCGATCACGTCGCGACATTGCCCACCTCCACCGTGGAAGAGGTATTGTAGTGGTTTTGGCCTGATTTTCAATCTGTTGGAGCGGCTGTTTCTTCGGCCCGGGGCAGGATGAGGGTGAACGTCGATCCTTCATTTTCGGTGCTTTCTACGCTGATTTCCCCGCCGTTTACCTCTGCGAGCGTCTTCGAAATCGCCAGACCCAGGCCGATCCCCTTGGGCTTGGTGGTGAAGAACGGTTCGAATATGGTCTGTATGTTATGCGCGGCAATCCCTGATCCTGTGTCGTGAATGGCGAGCCGAACGTTATCATCCTGTTGGGATATCTCGATGTCCAGGTTCCCCCCTTCGGGCATCGCCTGAAACGCATTGATGAGCAGGTTGTTCAGCACCATTCCGATTTGCCTGTCGTCGATTTGCGCGGCCGGCGCCGAAGCGTTGACCTTCGTGGTAATCTGTATCGAATCCGGCGTCGAAAGCCCCTCGAGGATTTTTTGCAGCAGCTCGCAGATATCGGTCCTCTCGAAGATAGGCACCGGCTCTCGGGAATACTCCAACAAGTCGGTGATGGTCTTCTCGGATCGATTGACTTCGGTCTCGATGATGCTGAGATACTCTCTCGTCGTGCCTTCATCTTTAGCATGGAGAGATTTGAGATAATAAACGGCATTGGAGATCACGCCCAGCGGGTTACGCAATTCGTGTGCGATCCCTCGAGCCAGCTGTCCGAGTTGGGCCATTTTCTCGCGCTGAATCAATTTCGCTTGCGCCTCACGGAGTTCTTCCGTACGCTCTTCTATGAGAGTCTCGAGCCAGGCGGATTGGTCCTTCAATGATTGTTCGTATTTCTTCTGCTTGGTAGTGTCGGTGAAGATGGCGGCATAAAAGTTGGGTATGGGCGAGAAAGCGGCGACCTGGAAACAGCGTTCCAGGGTGGAAGAGTAGATCTCTCGACGATCGGGTTCTCCGGTTTCCGCGACCTGGCTGTATATCTGTTCGAAGATCGCCTGCTCTGCCTCTGGCAACACTTCGCGGTTGCATTTGCCAATGACTTCAGAAGCTTTAAGCCCCGTGAGTTCTTCGAAGGCGGGATTGACTTCGACGAATCGATAATCGATTTCTCCGCTTTCATCGTCGCGGACGACCTCGTGATAGGCGATGCCATTCAGGGAGTTGTTGAATATCTGGCGATAGCGTTCCTCGAGACGAGCGAGCGGTTTGAGTACGTAGCGCCGAATGTGAAGGTATTGAATGATGCAAATACAGGCGATGATGATGAGGAACAGGCCGGTCAGTTCCCAATGGTTGAGAGTCGGCATGACACACTCCTAATCCTTCGAGCTTCTAAGCGGAAGCACCGCACGCTGATCGCCGGTCCAACGGCAACGCCCTCTCGGTTGTTCGTCCAAGTGCATCTTGCGGTGCCGGGTTGGCTGTGAGCTGCGATGGTAAAACGATGTAAGGAAGTTGGTCGAAAAACCGCCTGACTTTTACGACAGACGGTTTTCGAAGTCCGATGGGCGGAACAGGACTCGAACCTGCGACCTCTTCTGTGTAAGAGAAGCGCTCTAACCAACTGAGCTATCCGCCCGGACCTCGAATTATAGCTTGTGCCCTGCGTAGGGTCAACGCACGATCGAAAAAATGAAGACCGCATGGCGCCATTTCCAGGCTGGCGAGGACAATTTCCACTGTCAGTTGGATTGTGCCATGACAGATTCAACAAATATTGCATTGCGCCTTGCGGCTTTGCTTGTAAACCCGCCTTGTGCTATAGTTTTCCCACTTTCGCATGGATGTATGGTGCTCGAATCGTGAACGATCTGCAAGCTGACTCTGCATTCTCCTACGAAAAACGCATTCGTGAGGCTCGTTCCGGGTTCTCGCCAAGTTTCTTGCGCCTCGGCAACTTCCTGCTCGACTCGTACACCGAATCGGCTTTCCTGACGGCCACGGAGTTGGCGCATCTCATCGACATCGACCCGGGCACGGTGGTGCGATTCTCTCAGCACCTCGGCTATCGAGGATATCCTGAACTGCAGGCCGAAATCCGTGATCGCGTCCGGCGGGAATGTTTCCTCGAATTAACGTCCGAATCGAATACCCCTTCCGAAGCGGCCGCCAATGCGTTGGACGAGGTGGTTCAAACCCTGAAAGCCGTCCAACGCAGTTTTCCGGTCGAGCTGGCCAACAAATTCATTTCCCTGCTGGACGAGGTGGAGCGGATCATTTTGCTGGCCGACGAGCACGCGCATCCCCCGGCAAACACCCTGGCGGTTTATCTGGAAGCCGCTGGATATACGGTTCACCGCTCCAACGACAGCCCGGCGGGTCTGGCGCGCGCAGTCGCCGGGGCGCGCAAGCGGGATCTGGCGCTGGCGGTCTGCGTCAGCGACGAAACGCCCTTCATCGCCGCAGCGCTCGCCGGCGCGAAAGAAGCCGGCGCCCGAACGGTCAGCCTCGTGGCTGTTCCTTCTGCGGAAGCTGCCGTCTCCGCGGACCTCGTCCTTTCGGGATTCGCCCATCCCGATCCGGGAGTGGGGCAGATCGTCCTGGAAAGCATGGTCTATGCGCTGATCCGCATGCTCGCACACGCCCGCCCGGCCCGCTTCCGGGGAGCCGAGAAACGAGTCCAGGCCATGACCGAACGTCTCGTCGGCAATAAGACCTCCTGAATCCATGTCTTGTACGCTGTCTTCTCCTTCCTGGATATGGCGTCGGCGCGGGAGCCGGCGGCTTTCGTGATATGCTCTGGCTGCTCCTGGTTCTCCTTGGACTGCTGATCACCCTCCTGGTCTGGGAGATCTGGATTTGCGAGGGCGTGCATCTCGGACGGCGCTTCGTGGTTTTCCTCTACGATCTGGCCGCCACCCGTTACGAACAGATCAAGGAATTCGACCCCGATTGGGAAAAGCGTTTTCTGGGAGAGCCGGTCGTCGGGACGCTGCGGTCATTGCAGGACGCAATGATCCTGGATGTGGGCGCAGGCACCGGCCGCCTGGCGCGCCGGGTGCTTCCGCTCGATTCCTTCCAGGGCTCGATCGTCTGCCTCGACGCATCCCGCAGCATGATCGCACTCGGGCGTCAGCTGACGGACGACCGCCGAGCGCATTGGATGCGGGCCTGGTCCGTTCCGCTGCCTTTCCCGGACAACGTCTTCGACATGGTCGTGAGTCTGGAGATGCTCGAATTCACGCCTGAGCCACTGGAGACGCTTACCGAGATGGTGCGCGTGACTCAACCCGGCGGGTGGGTCGTGGTGACCAACCGCGTGGGATGGGAAGCGCCGTGGATTGTGGGGCATACCTACCCGCGCAGCGATTTCGCCAGTGTGCTGGCGAAACTGGGCCTCGACTACGTCGAAATCCTGCCCTGGCAGCTCGATTACGATCTGGCCTGGGCGCGCAAAGGTCTTGTCTAGTACGGCCAGCGTGCTCCCCCATAGCAGATGGATGGACCCTTCCCCTAAACGATTTCGCAAGATTGAAAATCCTTCTTCAGGCTGGCCATCAGGGTGATTCCTTTTTGACGTGCAACCTTGCCGTGCGACCTGCGTATAGTGAATCAGAACGTAAATTTCAAGGAGGGACGCTATGTCGGGTGAATATAAGCGACTGTATCGATCCAGAGATGACCGCATGATTGCAGGCGTTTGCGCCGGGTTGGCCAAATATTTCGAATCCGATCCAACCCTGATCCGTTTGTTGGCCGTGATCGGACTCTTCGCCAACGCGCCAGCGGCGGTGTTGTCCTACGGGGTTATGATGGCCGTCGTGCCGGAGGCGCCGGCCGAAGAATCGTCGGTTAACTGAACCGCCGCCGCAGCGGACTTGATCGAGGAAAGTGCGGACCATCCCCGGCAGGATCCTGCGTCGTAGAAACGACCGGGATCCTGCTTTATTACTGCAGACGGGAAGGATGGTTCATTTCCGCGAATTCAGGGGGCGGAGTCGAAGAACTCGAGTTTAATCCCCGAGATATCTTCATCGCTGTGATCGGCGAGAATCTGGAAGAAATCCCGCGCCGTGAGCAGCTTGCCATCACCGAATTGCGCGTACGCCATTAAAAATTCGAAAAACGCTTCATCGCCGATGCGCGTGCGCACGGCTTCGAGGAACCTCACGCCGCGCAGATACACCGCGTCGACGTAGTCGCGGAAGTCCGCGTAGTCGTACACACGGCCGTCGATCATGCCTTGCGGGTGAAAAATATCCACCCGGCGGTACCACCACCAATCGAGCCATTCGGGATGGCGAAACTCGTAAAACAGGCGTTCGCTGTAGGTGGCCAGGGCTTCATCGAGCCAGGGTTCCGCGGCCTGATCGTTGCCGACCAGGGTGTGCCACCATTGGTGCGAAGTCTCGTGCGCCACCAGGGTGGTCAACCAGCCCGTGGGATACTCGTCGTAGCTGTCGAAGTAGGTCTGGTCGAGGAAGAAGAGACCGCTGGTTTCCAGCCCGTCGAAGAAATCCGCCTCGACGATGGTCAGGCCGTCGTAAGGGTAGGGCGTGAAAATCTCGTCGTAGAGCGTCAGCGCTTCGACGGCCGCCTTGACGGCCGTTTCGCCTGCCGCAGCGTGTTCGGGGAAGACGTAGGCGCGTACGTTCCAGGGGCTTTCCGGCGTCGAGATGACTTTATATTCCTCACTGGCCGAAAGGGTGAAACAGCGGGCGGCCCGAAGCTCGAAGTGCAGTTCGCC
>DAOUEE010000045.1:0-4258 GCA_034430695.1 Anaerolineales bacterium
CGTCGTAATACACCTCGGGATTGACGAGAACAGCGCCCAACACGGCTTCTTCCGCCACGCGGTCGCAGGGCATCTCCTGGCTTTGCCCGCTGTCCTGCGGAGCGACGGAAAAAGAGGGGGAGTCACTCATTCGTGTGGATTCCTGCTAATCGGATTTTTTTATTCGGCTCGAAAGGTAATGACTGCCGGAGAGCAGTCATCGTCGTTCCCAACCATTCTATATTAAATTCACACAAAATCTTACTTACGGTGCGTTTGGGAAGAGGCTAGTCCTTGGACTCCTCCTCATCCTTTGAATCCAGATCGTCGAGGTCGAGATTTTCCACAAAGTCCTTGAAGACTTCGAGGCGGTCTTCCGAATCTTCCATTTCTTCTTCCGCCTCCACGTCCTCTTCTGGCACAGAAGACGCTTCTTCCATGACCTCTTCGGCGACGAAAATGGGAACGTTGACTCGAACTGCGAGTGCAAGCGCATCAGAAGGACGCGAATCGATTTCGAGTTCTCGCCCGTCGACAGACAGGATGATGCGCGCGTAGAAAACGTCGTCTTTCAATTCCGTGATGTTGACACGCACGACGCTGGCATCGAGGGTTTGTAGAACGTTTCGGAGGAGATCGTGGGTCAATGGGCGTGCGACTTCGAGTTCCTGCAAGCTGAGTGTGATTGCATCGGCTTCGAAAGGGCCGATCCATATCGGCAAGAAGCGATCGGAGTCAAGTTCTCGTAGAATGATGATCCGCTGAGGAGACATTAGGCTTACACGAATACTGTCAACAACTACCTCTACAAAATTCATTGCCTCCGTCCGCTGTCGTGACTTGGTTGAGGGCATTCTAACACACCGAAGATATGGAGGCAATGAGAATTCTCTATTCTGCCCGGTTTTAACATCTGCTATCATTGGTTTGGGCTCGTTTCGTCCAAACCGGGACTTCGTGTCGGCGTAAAATCGTAGACCGGCAGAAAGCCGAGGTGAGATGCTGGATTCGCTGTTCAAACCGCGCGGAGTCGCCGTCGTCGGTGCTTCGACGAATCCGACCAAGTTGGGCTACGGCGTAGCGCGGAATCTGGTCGTCTCCGGATACCAGGGCAAGCTGTATTTCGTGAATCCGCGCGGCGGGGTGCTCTTCGACCGGGAGCTGTATGCCGACATCGGATCGGTGCCCGATCCGCTCGATCTGGCCATCATCATCATCCCCGCAAAAGCGGTACCGGACGTGCTCGAGGAATGCGGCCAGCGCGGCGTGCGCTACGTGATCGTCGGCTCGGGTGGCTTCCGGGAAACCGGCCCCGAAGGCGCCGCTCTGGAGCGGCGCTGCCTGGATATCGCTCGCGAGCATAAAATCCGCGTGTTGGGTCCCAACTGCATCGGTTTCCTGGACACCCATTTGCCCATCGATACCACCTTTCTGCCGCTGCCGGGTCCCACCCAGGGGGACATCGGTTTCGTCTCGCATTCCGGCGCGGTGTGCGAGGCCGTGATCGATTGGGCACGCGGCCAGGGTTTCGGATTGTCCCGCCTGGTCAGTATGGGGAATCAGATGGATTTGAACGAGAGCGATCTGCTTCCGGCGGTCGCCATGGATGCCCACACCCGCGTCGTCGCCATGTATCTGGAAGGCGTCGTCGACGGTGCGCGTTTCATCGACCAAGCGCGCCGGGTCACGTGTGAAAAACCGGTCATCGCCATTAAAGTGGGCGTTTCGGAGGCGGGCCGGGCGGCGGTCGCTTCGCACACCGGCGCACTCGCGGGCCAGGACAAGGCCTACGACGCGGCCTTCCGCAAGGCGGGGGTGATCCGCGCCCGGCACAGCGAGGAGATGTTCAATTGGGCCCAGGCGCTGGCCTGGTGCCCCCTGCCACAGGGAGACCGGGTGGCCATCCTGACCAACGCTGGCGGTCCCGGGGCGATTGCCTCGGATGCCATCGTGGCCAACCATCTGAGCCTGGCGGCGCTGGGTGACGAGACGGTGCGCAAGCTGAAGTCCTTGCTGCCGTCCACGGTGTCCATTCGCAATCCCATCGATTTGCTGGCGGGCGGCGGGCCGCAGGAATATGCCGAGTGCCTCGGTGCGCTGATCGAGGACGACGCCGTCGACGCGGTGATCGTCATTCTGGTTCCGCCGCCGATGAGCACCGCCGCGGAAGTGGCTGGGGCGCTGATTCCCTTGATCCATTCCAAATCCAAACCGGTGGTGGTGACGCTCATGGGGCAGGATCTGATCGAACACGCGGCGCGCATGTTCCGGCAGGCGCGTATTCCGGACTATCGTTTCCCGGAGAGAGCGGTCTCGGCGATGCGGGTGCTGCTGCAGCGCGCCGTTCATTTACGCACGGTCGAGGAAACGGCGCAGCCGATACGGGGCGTTCATCCCGCTCGAGCGCGTAAAATACTCGAGGGCGCCGAGGCAGGGGAGGGGAATTTCATCGAGGCAGGCCTGGCCGCCGAGATCGTCCAATCCTACGGGCTGCACCCCGCTGCGGAGGTGCTGGCGAAAAACGTCGAAGAAGCGCAACAAGCGGCGAAAGAAATGGGTTTCCCACTGGCGTTGAAAATCGCCTCCGCCGACATTCCCCACAAATCGGACATCGGCGGCGTACTGCTGAATGTACAGGACGCCGCGCAGTTGGAAAAAGGTTTCACGACGATCGTCGAACGCGTGCGCGCGGCGGCGCCGCAGGCGGAAGTCGACGGCGTGCTCGTGCAGCCGATGATCGAGCAGGGACAGGAAGTGATCGTCGGCGTGGTGCGCGACCAGCAGTTCGGACCGCTGGTGATGTTCGGCTCCGGCGGCGTGGAGGTGGAGGGGCTCAGGGACGTGGCCTTTGAATTGGCGCCCCTGCGCCGTTTCGAGGCCGAGCGCATGCTCGAGTCCACCTGGGTGGGTAAACGCTTGAAGGGGTACCGCAACCTTCCACCCGCCGATCGGGAAGCCGTGATCGAGGCCCTGCTGCGCATCGGACAATTGGCCGTCGATTTACCGGACGTGATGGAAGTGGAAATCAATCCGCTGCGTGTGTTGCCCGAGGGTGAAGGCGCGGTGGCTTTAGACGTGCGCTTGCGCAAACGTGTGCAAGAGAAAGATTGAGGTAGGATCATGCATGAGACTGAAGGAAATCGGGATCGAGCAACGACAGACGTTCGACGGAAGATCATCATCTGGTGCCTGCAGTCCGTGGCGGGGCTGGTTGGCTATGGGGTGATCATCTTCCTCGCCGCGGGTACAGTGAAATGGCTCTGGGGGTGGTTGTTCCTCGCCTCGGCCGCGGTGATGCTTTTCGGTCAACCCATCCTGCTCGTTCCCATCAGCCCGGAGACTTTCCTCGAGCGCGCCGGTGGTTTACGGCAGGAAGGCGGAAAACGCTGGGATCGCTGGCTGGCTGCGGTTGCCGGCGGGATCTTGCCCATGGCATCGTGGATCGTAGCCGGGTTGAACCTGCGTCGCGGCTGGCAGCCCACGCCGCCCGAGTTCATGCACGTGGTGGGGTTGGTCCTCGTCGCCATAGGCTGGTTCCTGTTCCTCTGGGCCATGGTCTCGAACGCCTATTTTTCCGAGGTCGTACGCATCCAGGCGGAGCGCGGCCATGCCGTCGCTGAGAACGGGCCGTATCGCTTCGTGCGCCATCCGGGCTACGCGGGCGCGATTCTGGCTTTTCTGGGTATCCCTTTTCTGCTCGGCTCCTACTGGGCGCTGATTCCGGCTGTAATGGGGATGGCGGGATACGTGCTGCGTACGGCGCTCGAAGACCGCACGCTGCAGGAAGAGTTGGGAGGATACCGGGAATACTGCAGTAAGGTAAGGTATCGATTGTTGCCGGGTATATGGTGACCGAAATCAGAGGGTTTGATAGGCGCTGCACGGTTTTCCGTGGATGATGATAAAAACGAAGTTAATAATCCGGCCCCCCAAACACCGTCGGTCCGATCAGTTTGTCCAGGTGCAGCAGGATCGCCTGGATGCGGCTGTCCTGCTCGGGATTCCGCTCCAGGCGCTGTTGTATTTCCAGCAGGATCTGGCGGTAAGTGATGAGAAATTCGAAGCAGCGATCGGAACGGCGAAGTTGATGCGCCTTCCAGGAGCGGATCAGATGCGACACCGAATCGGACACGACGTCCTGGAAGGCCTCGTGTCCTTTGCGTTCGAGGTAGCGTTTTGAATTAAGACGCCGCGCCAGTTGTAGATCGCGCCATGCAGTGAGCAGCGTTTTCCCCGGCCCAATGTCCTCGCCCGGGTGCGAACCGCGCACTTCCCAGGC
>DAOUEE010000046.1:0-2572 GCA_034430695.1 Anaerolineales bacterium
AGCGGGGAGCGAATAACGGCGGCTTGAGCGATCGACGCCATCGCGACACCCTTCGTGCAAGGGCGGCTGAGAAACGAGAAATTGGGCTTCACCATCGAGACCGTTTGCGGACACTGCAATCGGCCCTTGTCAATCGAAATCGACAGCGATTTGAATTACCGGGTGCTCGATGAGGGCGCGGCTCCGATGATCTACGTGCCTATGGTGGATTTCGAAACCCTGGAAGATCCGAGCATCATCGACGCGTTTTGAATGAAATCCATTTTCTTCTGGTCAGAAGAACACGCCAAAGAATTTCGCCAGCAAACAGGCGGGGAACGCGGCATCTACCTGACACTCGCTCAGGCGGTGTACGTAACGCCGATCCTCCAGGGTGCGTTGTTTGATGTCAAGTAGAGACCTTCATCGAGCATTCTCGATCGGAAAGGGAAGGCAGGATCTAGGTTCGATTATTCCGAATCGACAATCCCCGCCAGCGCCGCCGCCAAACCGGTATACACTTGTGCGCCGGCAGCCCGCAGCGCATGCGCTTTGTCCTCATTGGGACTTACGCCTCGAAGCCGTAGTTCGATCTCAATCCCATGTCGGCTTAATGTCTCCCGGGCGGTGTGTGCACTCTGCAAGCCTTTAACGGCGTCCTCGAAAACGGTAACTTGCGCTCCGTCCAGTTCGGCCCACCCGGCATCCACAACGTCATCGAGCACCAGGGATACGGTCAACCGCAGCGCCGACTCGATAGACTCCCCCAGAGCACAGCGCAGAGCCGTCAAAACGTGAACCGGGGACGGTTTGAGCAGCGCGTCCAGCGGCAGCCTGCGTTCCCGCGTCATCCAGGCCAGACTACCGTGTCCAACCATAGGAACACCTTCCAAGCCTACGAGTTTCAGACCGAGTTCTGCTTCCGGCGTATCAAAAAAATCGCCCAACGGCTTTGAAGGACGATTGGTGAACACCGCGGCGTAGTGATCCTGCTGCGCAATCCAATCGAGCAGTTGCCTCGTTTGGTTTTTATCCAGCGCCGGAACGTCCAGCGTGAGTAAATAGCCTTCACCGGGTGTATTGGCTTCGAAACCATACAATTCAGAAAACACCTGGCTGCCGAGAATCAATTCTTGGAACAGACGATGGGTCAGTGAGCCCGCTATTCTCCGAGCGTTGCGAAAAATGCCCTGCAGCGTTTCGACCTGGGCCGGGGTGTGGTCACGCTGCTGCAGCAGCAACCGCTCCGCATCCGCCAGAGAAGGAACCGTCTTCGATTTCGCGGCGGCGAGCGAGCGGAAGAATGCACGGAAATCAGGCGCGGACAGGTCGTGCGTCTCAGCTTCCGGCAGCGGCGGCTGGGTGGGTAAACGGAAATCGGGGTTCAGTCCCCATACCCGCTGGAGCAAGAGCGCGTAGCAAATGGCCGACGAATCCCACTCGCTGGTCACGCCGACCGACTCGAAAAAATAGATGTCTTCCAGCGTGAGATTGACCTGGCGGAAACCCAAAGCGCGGCCGATTCGTTCGACCACTTCCCGCAGCGCTTGATGATAAGCGCGCGCTTCGAGCAGCACGCCGTCCATATCGAACAATAAGATTTCCATGGTTTGATTTACGCTGCAGGTTGGTGACGCCGCTCCAACTCCTGCTCCACGTCCTCGAGACTCAAGTCACGCGCCACGAGCAGCACCAGCGTGTGGTAGAACAAGTCAGCCACTTCCTCGACCAAGCGCCGGTCGCCCTGCCCTTTCGCCGCCAGAATGACTTCCATGGTTTCCTCGCCGACTTTCTTCAGGATTTCATCCTCCCCTGCAGCCAACAAGCGCGCCGTGTACGAATCTTCGGGCGCTTCCCTTTTGCGCGCCTCGAGGACAGACAGCAGTTCATCAAGTTTCATCGATCTCCTCCAGGTCCCGAAAGAAACAGGAGCGGGCGCCGGTGTGGCAGGCGGGGCCGGGCGCCTCGACTTTCACCAGCAGCACGTCTGCGTCGCAATCGGTGTGGATCTGGTGCAGGTAAAGCACGTTGCCGGAGGTCTCCCCTTTACGCCACAATTGCTTACGTTCGCGACTCCAGAAATGCACCACGCCCGTTTGACGCGTCAAGCGCAGCGATTCGGCATTCATCCAGGCCATCATCAACACCTCGCCACTTGCGTCGTCCTGCACGATGGCGGGGATCAAACCGCGATCGTCGTATTTCAATTCCATCACGCCCCTCCCTGGAATTCCTTGCTTCACTGCCAGCCATCCCGTACTGGCCGGATGGGCAATCCCCGTTCCAGAAGAAATTCCTTGACTTCCCCAACCGTGAGCACTTTGTCGTGGAAGAGTGAGGCCGCTAAAGCCGCATCGGCCCTGCCCTGAATGAGCACATCGGCGAAGTGCTGCAGAGTCCCCGCACCACCGCTGGCGATCAACGGCACCTGAACGGCGTCTGCAACGGCGCGCGTGAGTTCGATGTCGTAGCCAGCGAGTGTACCGTCGGCGTCCATGCTGGTAAGCAGAATTTCGCCTGCACCGAGGTCCACTGCTTTACGGATCCATTCCAGGGCGTCGATGCCGGTCGGCGTGCGCCCACCGCTCACATA
>DAOUEE010000047.1:0-13722 GCA_034430695.1 Anaerolineales bacterium
CGCCGATGCGCCGGTCACAGCGCAGAGTCTTTCGAATATAATCGACCTCCCGAGAAGCATGGAGAAGAAAACGATGTCGAGAGAAACCCGGCGATTCCTGGTCTATGCACTCGTGCTGCTGGCCCTCGCCTCCGTTCTGATTCTGACCATCGTGCCGCGTCTGAACACACTTCTTTCGAAGCCCACCCCGGCAGACGAACGCATCGGTCTCGCCAAAAACATGTATCAGGCCGAGGTCCTGGAGATCGTCGAGCAAGGCACGGTCACTTTGGGAGAACACGCCCAGACCTATCAGGTGCTGCGGATCGAGATCCTGGAAGGTCCGTACAAAGGCTGGATCCGGACTATCGAATACGGCCGTCGCCAGATACGCCCGGAGGGTTTGAACATCCGCATGGGCGACAGGCTGCTGGTGCAGATGGATCAGATGCCCGACGGCACGGTGAGCGCCTACTTCGTGGATTACGTGCGCACGCGTTCTCTGCTGTGGCTTTTGATCGCCTTCGTGGTCTTCAGCGTTATCGTCGGCGGCGCGCAAGGCGGGCGTGGTTTGATCGGCCTGCTGCTGAGTCTGTGGGTGATCATGGGCTTCATCATCCCCAGCATATTACGAGGTAAGGATCCCATATTGGTGAGCGTGCTGGGTGGCTTCCTGCTTCTCGGCGCCACAATCTATCTGATTTACGGCTGGTCCTTGAAGACGCACGCCGCCGTTCTGGGACTGTTGTGCACGCTGGTGTTTACCGGTTTGATGGTTGGATTCTTCGTCAACCTCACCCGTCTCACTGGGTACGGCAGCGAGGATGCGCTCTATATTATGCAGCAGTCGGATATCACGATCAATCTGCGCGGCCTGGTGCTGGCGGGAATGTTGATTGGCGCCCTCGGCGCGCTCGACGACTTGATCATCACCCAGGCTTCGGTCGTCTTCGAACTCAACGACACCGATCCGCAGCTCGGTCCGCGCGACTTGTATCGCCGCGCCATTCGCGTCGGTCAGGACCACGTCACGGCGATGATCAACACCCTCTTCATGGCCTACGCCGGCGCCGCCCTGCCGACGCTGGTCCTCTTCACCCTATCCGGGCAGGGATTCTCGCATCTGATCAATCTGGAGTTCGTCGCCGAGGAAATCGTCCGTACGCTGGCCGGATCGCTGGGTTTGATTTCGGCGGCGCCGATCTCGACCGCCATCGCCAGCCTGCTGGTCGTCCGCCGCAGTAGAGGGGCAAGTCTCAATCTAAAGAAACCAGCGACCGAATCAAACGAGACGACAGAGTAATCGTAGGTGCTTTGCGGCCTATATCCATTTCGTGTTTGCAATCAACGTTACGGGCCGCTTTACCGGGGGTGTGGAGCGGGCTGCTCGCGGCCCTGTGGGGAGACGACAGGGGGGAAGAAAAAACCAGTTCAAACCCACAGTTATAGTCAACGTTGGGTTTCGTCCCTCAACCCAACCTACATTCCATTCATCATCCTGAGCGGAGTGCGCTGCGACGCAGTGCACGTAGTCGAAGGAGAGATCATTCAGCGGCCCATACCAACCTCGTGTTTGCATCCAAGCCCACAGGCCGCTTTGCCGGGGGACGACAGGGGGGAAAAAATGTTTACTCCTGGAACCTTATGGCGCGTTCCACCGTCTTACTCTAAGATGGAGGCGTTGACGCCTCACATTTCGCCATAGGAGACGTGCACCCATGGAAAACGATCCAAAACCCACCTGGAGTCAAACGCGCATCATCGCCCTCGTCGCCATCGCCTTCGTGGCGCTGGTGGGGGTGATTTTCGGTCTCGCCAGGATCATCGGCGGCGGACCGGAAGAAGGAACCCCTTCCCCCGGTGAGACGCCCGTCCCGATCGTCATCAACGTTCCGCCCACGGAGCAGGCCGCCTCGAGTCTTACGATCCAGCTCAGCGAAGGCCAGGAACAGCCCGAAGAGGTCGTTCCCCTGGCCGAGACTCGCGGCGAGCCGCTTTCCGACGAAGAGGTCGAAGCGGTCATCTCCCGCCTCCCCGACATCGAAACCGAGCCGGAAGACGAGGCCGAGTTCCGCCTCCCGGATGAAGTCATTCCTCCACCGCGCCCCGGCGAGACGATCGACGAGACCTTCCCACCGGAAGAAGCCGCCCCGGGACCCGAGGCGATCGAGCCCGGTCCGCTCGAGGTGCTGCGCTACTCCCCGGAGGGTGAGATTCCCATCGCGCCCTTTGTCAACGTCACGTTCAACCAGCCCATGGTCCCATTGACCACCCTCGAAGACCTGAGCGAAAAGGACGTTCCCGTGCAGATCGAACCCGATCTCGAGGGCACCTGGCGCTGGCTGGGCACCAAGACGCTCAACTTCCAGTACGACTCCGAGTTGATCGACCGCATGCCCATGTCCACGCAATATACCGTCACCATACCGGCCGGCATCGAATCGGCCGTCGGCGGCGTGCTCGAAGAGACCATTCAATTCACCTTCAGCACCCCCACCGTGACCCTGGACCGCTACTACCCCTCCAACGATCCACAGCCGCTGGACCCGATCTTCTTCGCTTCATTCGACCAGCGCATCGATCCGCAGGCCGTGCTGGACACCATCGTCGTAACGGCGGACAACCAGGAGATCTCCATAAAGTTGGCCACCGACGAGGAGATCAAGAAAGACGAGATCGTCAGCAACCTGATCGAACACACGCAGGAAAGCCGCTGGTTGGCGTTTAAAGCGCTGCAGTCCCTGCCCAAAGACGCCAGCATCTCCGTTGCCATCGGCCCCGGCACACCCTCCGCCGAGGGACCGCTGCTCAGCGAGTCGGCGCAGTATTTCGGTTTTCGAACCTATGCGCCGCTGACCGTCGACGACTACGGCTGCTCCTGGTACGACGAGGACTGCCCCCCACTGACTCCGTTCTACATCCGCTTCAACAATCCCCTGGACGGTGAGAAATTCGACGCCGGCATGCTCACCATCGAGCCCGAAATTCCCGCCGTGACGGCCGGCATCTACGGCAACACGATCACCATCCGCGGCGCCACGGAAGGCCGCACGACCTACAACATCACCGTTTCCGCGGACATCACAGACATCTTCGGCCAGACGCTGGGCGAATCAGAGCGGCTGCGCTTCCGCGTCGGATCTGCACAGCCCATCCTCATGGGACCGGATCAAATCTTCATCACGCTCGATCCCTCCGCACAGGAACCGGCGCTGTCGCTCTATTCGATCAATTATTCCAAGCTGGACCTGCAGATCTACGCCGTCGAACCCACCGATTGGCCCGATTTCCTGAACTACCTCTACGAATACCGACGCACGGACACGCCGCCCGATCCACCGGGAAAACTCCTGGTGGACGAGACGCGCAGCTTCGAAGTCACGGAAGACACGTTGACCGAGTTGAGCATCGATCTCGACAAATACATGAGCGGCAATTATGGTCACTTCATCGTCATCGCCAGTCCGCACCGCAGCCTGTTCGACACTGAAGACCGCTACTGGGAGACCATCCAGGTCTGGACGCAGATCACCCAGATCGGCGTGGACGCTTTCGTCGATCACAGCGAGATGATCGTCTGGACCACCGCGCTGGAGAACGGCGAGCCGCTGTCCGGCGTGAAGATCGACCCGCAGCCCTCCGGTCAGCGCTACACCACCGGCGACGACGGCATGATCCGCTTCGACATCCCCGCCGGCGGCACGACTTACCTCGTGGCCAGCAAGGGCTCCGACGAAGCGATATTACCCAACTCGCTTTCCTACTACGAAGACAGCGGCTGGACCGTGCGTTCCGTGCCCGACCAACTGCGCTGGTACGTTTTCGACGACCGCCAGATGTACCGCCCCGGAGAGGAAGTGCACTTCAAGGGATGGCTGCGAAAGATCGGCGGCGGCCAGGACGGCGACGTCGGGCTGGTCGGCAGCCAGGTCTCGCAGGTCAACTACTCGATCACCGGCCCCCAGGGCAACGAACTGGGCAACGGAAGCGTCCAGGTCAATGCACTGGGCGGATTCGATTTCGTCTTCGACATTCCCGACAACGCCAACCTGGGTTACGCCCAGGTGCGCTTCAACGCTTCCGGCAGCCTGAGCAACATCGAACGCAACGGCTACAACTACAGTTTCCAGATCCAGGAATTCCGCCGGCCGGAGTTCGAAGTCACGGCACGTAACGAAACGACGGGACCCTACTTCGTGGGGGATCACGCCATCGTCGCCGTGGAAGCCAAGTACTACGCCGGCGATCCACTGCCCAACGCCGATGTGTCCTGGTACGTGAACTCGTCGCCCAGCAGCTACCAGCCCCCCAACTGGCCGGACTTCACTTTCGGCCGCTGGACGCCCTGGTGGTATTACTACTACGAGGAACCAACGAGCGGAGGCTACCAGACGCAGTCGTATACCGGTCTGACCGACGCCACCGGCAATCACTACCTGCGCATCGATTTCGGCCAGACGGAATTGACGCAGCCCTTCAGCGTGATGGCCGAATCGACGGTCATGGACGTCAACCGCCAGGCCTGGTCATCCAGCACCAGCCTGCTCGTGCACCCCGCAGAACTGTACGTCGGGCTGCGCAGCGAGCGCTACTTCGTCGAACGCGGTACCCCGTTGAAAATCGACCTGATCGTCACCGACCTGGACGGCAACCCGGTCGTCGACCGGCCGATCCTGGTCAGCGCAGCGAGAGTCGAGTGGAAATTCGTCGAAGGCAACTGGAAGCAGGTCGATGCCGACGTGCAGGAATGCACCGTCGGCTCGCAGGAAGAACCCGTGAGCTGTGAGTTCGAAACCCCGCTCGGCGGACGCTACCGCATCACGGCCACGATCAACGACGCCATGGGCCGCCAGAATCAATCCCAATTCATCCGCTGGGTGAGCGGCGGCGAACAGCGGCCGTCGCGCGAGGTCGAAAAGGAAGAGGTCACCCTGATCCCCGACAAAGACAGCTACCAGCCGGGAGACGTGGCCGAGATTCTGGTGCAGCCGCCCTTCACGCCCGCCGAAGGCCTGTTGACCGTCAGCCGCAGCGGCATCCTCTACACCCAAAGCTTCACCATCGACGAGGGCTCGATCACGCTGAAAGTGCCCATCGAAGAAGAATACATCCCCAACCTGTTCGTTCAGGTGGACGTGGTCGGCGATGCCGCACGCACGGACAACGAAGGCCAGGTCATCGAGGGCATACCGCCCCGGCCTGCCTACGCCAGCGGCCAACTCAACCTGAGCGTCCCGCCGCTCGAACGCACGTTGAAACTCGATGTCAGCCCGCAGGAGACCGAGTTGGAACCCGGCGGGGAGACCGTGGTCGACCTGGCTCTGGTCGACGCCGGCGGCAATCCGGTGGCGGATGCCGAAGTGGCGGTCGTCGTGGTCGACGAAGCCATTCTGGCGCTGACCAACTACGACATCCCCGACCCGGTTTCCATCTTCTACTCCCAGCGCGGTTCGGATCTCGGCAGCTACTACGGCCGCTCCAGCATCGTGCTGGTCGATCCGATGACGCTGATCGATACGGCTAACGCCGCGGGTGAACTTCAAGCTTTGCCCACGGGTGCCGCGCTTCGCGGTGTAGAAGAAGCCGAAGGCCTGGCCGTCGAAGCACCCATGGCAGCCGAACCCATGGAAGAAATGGCGGCGGACGAGGCCAAAGCGGGCGGCGCCGTCGGCGCGGAGCCGATCCGCATGCGCATCGACTTCAACCCGCTGGCCACCTTCGCCCCGGCGGTTCGCACGGACCAGAGCGGAAAAGCGCAGGTTACGGTCACGCTGCCCGACAACCTGACGCGCTACCGCATTATGGTCGTCGCCGTGGACTCGGGCGGCAGCCGTTTCGGCATGGCCGAAGCCAACCTCACCGCCCGTCTGCCGCTGATGGTGCGGCCTTCCGCACCACGTTTCCTCAACTTCGGCGATTCCTTCGAGCTGCCCGTGGTGCTGCAGAATCAGACCGACGATCCCCTAACCGTCGATGTCGTCATGCGCACCTCCAACCTGATCCTCAGTGACGGTCAGGGGCAGCGCGTGGAGGTCCCGGCGCACAATCGAATCGAGGTCCGCTTCCCGGCCAACACGGACAGCGCCGGTACGGCGCGCGTGCAGATCGCGGCCGTCTCCGGAGACTTCGCCGACGCCGCCACGGTCGAAATGCCGGTTTACACGCCGGCCACGACGGAAGCCTTCGCCACCTACGGTGTGATCGACCAGGGCGCCATCGCCCAGCCCGTGGAAGCGCCGCAAGACGTCTTCCCGCAGTTCGGCGGATTGGAAATCACCACTTCGTCGACGGCGCTGCAGGCGCTCACCGACGCCGTGCTCTACCTGGTTGCCTACCCCTACGAGTGCTCCGAGCAGTTGGCCTCGCGGGTGTTGGGCATCGCCGCCCTGCGCGACGTGCTCACCGCATTCGAGGCCGAGGGATTGCCGCCTGCAGAGGACATCGAAGCCGCCGTGGTTCGCGACATCGAACGGCTGGGCGGCCTGCAGAACAACGACGGCGGATTCCCCTACTGGCGCCGCGGCCAGGACTCGATCCCCTTCAACACCATCCACGTGGCCCACGCCCTGCAGCGGGCGAAGCTTAAGGGCTACGAGGTGCCGGAGGACATGCAGCAGCGCCTGCTCTACTACCTGCAGGACATCGAGAGTCACTACCCCTACTGGTACAGCATGCGCACCCGCCAGACCCTCAGCGCCTACGCCCTCTACGTGCGTAACTTGATGGGCGACCGGGACACGGCAAAGGCCCGCGCGCTGCTCGAAGAAGCCGGGATCGAGAACCTGTCCCTCGACGCCGTGGGCTGGATCTGGCAGACGTTGGTGGACGATCCCAACTCCGCCGCCGAACTGGAAGCCATCCGGCTCTTCGTCAACAATCGCGTGGTCGAGACCGCCGGTGCGGCGAACTTCACCACCTACTACGACGATCAGACCTACCTGCTGCTCAGTTCGAACCGGCGCACGGACGCCATCCTGCTGGACACGCTGATCCTCGATAATCCCGACAGCGACCTGATCCCCAAACTGGTCAACGGCCTCCTGGCGCATCGAACCAAAGGTCGCTGGGGCAACACGCAGGAGAACGTCTTCGTGCTGCTGGCCCTGGACCGCTACTTCAACACCTTCGAAGCACAGACCCCCGACTTCGTGGCCCGCATCTGGCTGGGCGACACCTACGCCGGCGAACACGAGTATGAGGGCTACAGCGACGAACGCCACGAGACCGACATCCCCATGGCCTATCTGGTGGACGAGGAATTGGGCGGCGGCGGAACCCAGGACCTGATCCTGAGCAAGATCGGCACGGGGCGGCTGTACTACCGCCTGGGGTTGAGTTACGCACCCACCGATCTGTGGCTCGACCCGCTGGACATGGGCTTCGTCGTCACGCGCGAGTACGAAGGCGTCGACGATCCCGACGACGTTTGGAAGGATGAACAGGGAATCTGGCACGCCAAGGCCGGCGCGCGAGTGCGCGTGCGCATCACCATTGTCGCCGACAACCGCCGCTACCACGTGGCGCTGGTCGACCCGCTGCCCGCCGGTTTGGAGATCGTCAACCCGGCCCTGGCGGTGTCGGGCAGCGTCCCGCAGGATCCGAGCAGCTCGGAGTACCGCTACGGCTGGTGGTGGTGGTGGACCTGGTACGAGCACCAGAACATGCGCGACGAGCGCGCCGAAGCCTTCACCCCGCTGCTCTGGGACGGCGTATACACCTACAGCTACGTCACCCGGGCGACCACGCCGGGCACCTTCGTGGTGCCGCCGGCCAAGGCGGAGGAGATGTACTCGCCGGAGGTCTTCGGCCGCAGTGCCAGCGATTGGTTTATCGTGGAGTAACCGTTAAGTTCATCGTAGGGGCGACCCGGCGGGTCGCCCTTACACGTCGTCATCGCGTCATGTAGGGGAGGGTTTGAAACCCGCCCCTACTTGTAACATCCATTAACCGTTGTAGGGGCCGACCCGTTGTCGGCCCGCTTTTTATAATCGACAAGACTCGGGCGAACACATAGGTCCGCCCCTACATGATTGGAATTCGTAGGGGCAACCCCCTGTGGTTGCCCGGGTAATAAACGCCCCACCGGGGCATTTCTACTGCGGACCTTCCAGGAGATCGCCCAGGTGATGCTTCAGGTGTCGCAGGTAGTCGTCGATGACGAATTCCAGCGTGACGGGTTCCGCCCTGCCGATGCTGCACGCCCTGGAGAGCGCCGATTTCGGGATGCGCTCGATGACGTGACTCAACTGGCGGTTGTACGCCGTCCAAAGCGCGACCAGATTCTCCCAGTCCGCCTCGTCGTAGCGCTGCACCCGCACCCACTCTTCCTGATCGTACGGCGGGAAGCTCGCCGCCTTGTCGCTGCACCCCCGCACGAAACGCTGGTGGTTGTTGGCCGCCGAGTCGATCAGATGGCCCAGGATTTCCTTCTTCGACCAGCCATCCGCCTCGGCCCGCCGGGAGACTTCCTCCTCCGGCATGCCGGCCAGACGCTTCCCGGCTGCATCGACGATCGCTCGAAGTTCGTTCGCAATCTCTTTCATGATTTCACTCCACAGCCCGGTCGATCGCTTCGCTGACCGCATCGATGTCCGCCGGCAGCTCCAATGGTGGATTTGCGTAGCGCGACTCCACGCCGTCCAGCGTACCCTCGTGGTAGCCGACTTTGAAATCGGTGAATTTCAAACCGTGCGCCGTGGAGATCACCACCACCCGGTCGGAAGAGGTAATCTGGCCGCGTTCGACCATCTTGAACAATCCTGCCAGCGCCACGCCGGTGTGCGGGCAGCAGTACATGCCGCGCCGGTCGGCGCGGGCGGCGGCGTTGGCCAACTCGTCCTCCGTGGCCTGCTCGACCACGCCGTCGAATTCCTTCAGCACTTTCACGGCGCGCTCGTAGCTGACCGGATCGCCGATCTGGATCGCGCTGGCCAGGGTCTTCCCGGCCACGACCGGCGTGTAGTCCTCGAAGTCGGTCTGGTAGCTCAAATACAGCGGGTTGGCGCGCGCCGCCTGTACGGCGGCCAGACGCGGCAGCCGGTCGATCAGACCCAGCTTCTTCATCATGTCCAGGCCGTTGCCGATGGCGCTCACGTTGCCCAGGTTGCCCACCGGAATGACGATCCAGTCGGGCACCTCCCAATCGAACTGCTGCACGATCTCCATGCCCACCGTCTTCTGGCCTTCCATGCGCAGCGAGTTCATCGAGTTGGCCAGGTAGATCGTCTTGTCCTCGGTCAGCTTGCGCACGATGCGCATGCAGCCGTCGAAATCCGTGTCCAGCGAGAGCACCAGCGCGTCGTTGGCGATGGGCTGCACCAACTGCGCCGTGGAAACCTTGCCCTTGGGCAGCAGGATCACGGCCAGCATGCCGGCTGCGGCGGCGTAGGCCGCCAATGCGGCGGAGGTGTCGCCGGTGGAAGCGCAGGCCACGGCGCGGATCGGTTTGCCGTCGGCGATCATCTGATTCACGACCGAAACCAGCACGGTCATGCCCAGGTCCTTGAAGGAGCCGGTGTGGCTGTTGCCGCAGAGCTTGATCCACAGATCGGGCACGCCGATCTCCGCGCCCAGGCGCTCGGCCCAGAAGAGGTTGGTGTGGCCCTCGAACATGGAAATGATGTTCTCGTCGTCGATCTGCGGGCAGACCCACTCCTTCTTGCCCCACACGCCGCTGCCGTAGGGCCACTCGTTCGAGCGGGAGCGCCGGTCGAAGATCTGCTTCCACTCCTCGGCGCTGTGATCCTTCAAGGCCTCCAGATCGTGCTCCACGTTGAGCAGTCCGCCGCAGTCCTCGCAGCGGTAGACCACGTCGTAAATCGAGTAGCGCCGCCCACATCCCCGCACGCAAGCAAACCAACTGTCATACGGCATCGCTCGACCTCCCGTCCCGCATCATGATTCCACACCCAGCATCAGGCGGATGAAATCGTCCCCGCGCATGAAGGGTATGTTTCCAATTGTAGCCTGTTCCTCGTCGTAACAGCTACTCTCGTCCGGCGCATCCCCCGGCCGCAGCACGGCCACGGGCACGGGATCGCGCTCGTGCACGCCGGAGGCGACCGGCGTGGGATGGTCCGGCAGCACGGCGATACCGACCTGCTCCCCGAACGCATCCACGCCTTCCAATATCGGACCCACCAGTCGGCCGTCGAGCATCTCGATGCACTCGACCTTCAACGCCGCGTCTTTGGCGTGCCCCGCCTCGTCCGTGGCCTCCACGTGCACGTAGACCAGGTCGTGATCGCGCAGCGCCTCGATGCAGGCCGCGGCCTTGCCCTCGAAATTGGTGTCCCACAGGCCGGTGGCGCCCTCGACGCGGATCACGTCCATTCCGGCGTAGAGACCCAGCCCGTTGATCAGGTCGACGGCCGAGATGACCGCGCCGTGAACGCCGAAGCGTTCCTGCAGCGTCTGCATCTGCGGCACCCGCCCCGGCGACCAGGGCCAGATGGCGTTGGCGGGGTCCGCTCCCGCGGCGATCCGTTTCTGGTTGACGGGATGATCCCTCAGAATCCTTCCCGCGCTCGCCATCAGCGAACGCAGCCGGGTTTCTGTGGCTTTCCCCTCTTCGGATTTCGCCGCGGGCAGCAGATCCTCCACTCGTTCTCCCACGTGGTCGTGCGGCGGGATGCAGGCCACTTCGGGTGAAGCAGCCGCACCGCGCAGCACGAGCAGATGCCGGTAGCTCACGCCGGTGTGCATGGCGACCGGGATTTCGTTGGGCTCTCCGCCCAACGCCGCCTGCAGATCGCGCACGATCTCGCCGGCCTCCTCGTTACCGATGTGCCCGGCGGAGTGATTTTTGATCCGGCCGTCCTCGACGCAGATCAGGTTCATGCGCAGGGCCACGTCGTCGTCCTCGAGCGCCACGCCCATGTTGGCCGCTTCGAGCACGGCGCGCCCGTGAAACGCCTCGGCCGGGTCGTAGCCCAGCACGCTCAAATTGGCCACCGCCGATCCCAGCGGCAGCCCTGCGGGCAGAGTTTCCATCCGGCCCATGCGTCCCTCGCGGGCGATGCGGTCGATGTTGGGTTTACGCGCGGCCTGCAGCGGGGTCTTCCCGCCCAGGCTGTCGACGGGGTAATCGGACATGCCGTCCCCGATGATGATGACGGTTTTCATTGCGTTGGTTTCTCCATGTGCTCGATCACGGGCCCACGGCGTGCGTGCGCGCCCGGTGGACGGGCAGCATGCCCTGCGCCGCCTGTTCCGCCGAAGGCAGCGAAGCTTCGTCGGGTTTGTCCGACAGGCCGAAGAGCAATGCGCCCTGCGCCTGCCATTTCAGGGCGATCTGGCGCAGCTCCTGCGTGAGCACGATCTCGTCCCGCAGCAGCGCTTCCACCGCCACGCCGTCCGGGAGGCTGCCCATGTGGGCCAGCGTGGTGCGGTACTCGTTGTAGCGGAAGGCCTTGAAGGGCGTGGGATCGCCGCGCCGCACGTTGGCGTAGATCTGCTCATGGATGCCGCGCAGGTCGGCGGGCAGCTCCGCCGCACGCGCTTCCACACCGTCGATGAACTGCTGGAAGGACATCCACTTCCCTGCCTGCACCTCGGTGATGAGCGCCTCGAGTTCGTACAGGCCCGATCCCAGCATCAGACAGATGTAGGCCAGGTAGTCCTGGTTGTCGGCGGTGAGGCCGTGGAAGGCAGATTGATTGAGCGTGTCGTAGGCCGCTTCGAAGGCCGCCTCGTCGAAGCGCTCGCCCAGCAGGTCGCCGACGGTGAGGCGCACCGCTTCGAGGCGCGCCCGGTTGATCACTTGATCGTTGCGTCCGCGGGCACCGAGGGCGGTCTTGTCCACGTCGACGATGACCGCCGTGCGCTCGTCGATGGCGAGATCCTGATCCACACAGTAAGCGTCGAAGTCGGACAGCATCGACCAGCGGTTGGCCAGATAGAGCGTGCCCGCATCCAGCTTCTGGATTTCCACCCCCGCCGCTTCTTTGTTCTCGGCGCAGATGAAGGCCAGGCCGGGCCAATCGGCGGCGTGGCACAGGTTGCTGAAACAGGTACCGTCGCTGGAGCGCGTGTCGCCCAGGTAGACCAGGCGCTCGAGCGAGACGCCCGGCGCGTCGATGGTCCGCGCGTGCGTCAGCAGCTCGATCATCACCCGCGAATGGATGGGCTCGATCTTGCGCGGGATCATGCCCGGCGTCAGGTCGACGCGCGGCCCCAATTCGTCCAGCGATGGCAGGTTCGGATCGACCGGCACCAGGTTGCGGTAGACGATGTAGTCGCCCAGGAAGTCCGAAACCGAGCAGCGGCCGTAGTTTTTCATGTCAGGTATCCCTCCGCCACGAGCAGCTCGGCGTTGAGGATCGACCCGCTCGCCGCGCCGCGCAGCGTGTTGTGCGAAACGCTCACCAGGCGCAGGTCGAGCAGGTTGCAGGGCCGCACGCGCCCCACCGTGACCACCATGCCCTTGCCGTTGTCGCGATCGCGGCGCGGCTGCGGCCGGTCGGGCTCGCGCGAGACCCAGATGGGCCGCTCCGGCGCGCCGGGCAGTTTCTGGACCACCTTCGTACCACGGAAATTCTCCAGCGCCTGGATGGCATCATCGACCGAGGGTGGATTCTCGAAGCCGATGGATAGGCACACGGTGTGCCCGTCGACCACGGGCACGCGGTTGCTGTGCGCCGTGACCTGCGCCTCCAGGGGCACGCGTTTTCCGGCGACGATCTTCCCCAGCATCAGCCGTGTTTCCTCCTCGATCTTGTCCTCCTCGCCCCCGATGTGGGGAATCACGTTGTCCGTGATGTCCAGCGAAGCCACACCGGGGTAGCCCGCGCCGGAGATGGCCTGCATCGAGGCGATGAAGACCCGCTTCACCCCGAAGGCCGCGTCCAGCGGCTTGAGCGGGATGACCACGCCCGTGGCGGTGCAGTTGGGGCTGGTGACCAGCAGGCCTTCCCAACCACGCTCGGCGCGCTGCCGCTTCAGCAGTTCGATGTGGTCGCTGTTGACCTCGGGGATCAGCAGCGGCACGTCCGGCGCGGTGCGGTAGGCCGAGGCGTTGGAGCAGACCACGTAGCCCGCTTCGGCGAAGCGGGGTTCGACCTCGTAGGCCACCGAAGCCGGCAGGGCTGAGAAGGCCAGACGGCCTTCGAGATTGGTGTCGATCTCCTGCACTTTCATCTTGCCCACCGCGGGCGGCGGCCCGCCGGGCAGGACCCAGTTCACCGCTTCAGCGTAGGTCTTGCCGGCGCTGCGTTCGGAAGCCGCCATGGAAACGATCTCGAACAGCGGATGGTCGCTGAGCAGTTGAACGAAACGCTGCCCGACCGCGCCGGTGGCGGCCAGGATGGATACGGGAATTTTAGCCATTGACGATGACCTCCTCGTGAATGCTCTGCACGGCCTGCGCCGCGTCGCCGGCGCCGACCAGGAAGGAAAGGCTGCACTCGGACGACCCCTGGGCGATGGCGACCACGTTGATCTGCGCCCTGCCCAGTGCGCCGAAGATCCTGGCGGCGATGCCCGGGGTGCTGCGCAGGCCCGCGCCCACGGCGCTGACGATGACCACGTCGTCCATCGACCAGACCTTGTCGACGTCGCGCCGCGCCAGTTCGACCGCCAGCTCGTCCTCGACGGCGGCCATCACCTGCGCCACCGCCTCCATGGGGATGATGAAGCAGATCGACTGCTCCGAGGAGGCCTGGGAGATCATCAGCACGCTGACCCCCTGCCGGGCGACGGCGGCGAAAGTGCGCGCGGCGATGCCGGGCACGCCCAGCATGCCCA
>DAOUEE010000048.1:0-27308 GCA_034430695.1 Anaerolineales bacterium
ACGAAGATGCCGGCTACCTGCTGGCAGGCGAAAGCGCCGAAGTGATCGGCCGCAACCAGGCGGGAACCTGGCTGGTGATCGACAACCCGGACTGGGATGGCATCTGCTGGATCCTGCGGGCCATCGTCGAGACGGAAGGCGACGTAGACGGTACGAAGGTCTACATCCCCGCGCCGCTGCCGACGAAAACCCCGGTTCTCGGGTGCCTGGTGCAGTCGCCTATGGTGGGTGGCGATCCGGTTTGCGTCGTTCCCTGCCCGGATGACGCCGTGCCCGGAGATCCCTGCACGCCGTAATTTATCTGCCGCCAGGGGGGCCGCGCCGACAAAGCGCGGCCCCCGATCAGTATCCAACAAATTGACATCCGCAGCGCGGACGTGGTAAACTGACAAATGTTATCCGAATAGACCGGCGGTTGCTCGCCGGTTGCTCATCGAGAGAGGCGGAGGGACCGGCCCTGTGAAGCCTCGGCAACCACCAATGGATGGTGCCAACTCCGGCAGAAGGCCCGCCGCAAGCCGGTCTTCTGGAAGATGAGGGAACGTTTGCGCATGCAAGTCAGCCCCTTCTTCCTGAAGGGGTTTCTTTTCATCCGAACAAGGAGCAACGATCTTGGACCAACGCCGCTACACCAACCGCCGCTACCTGGACGCTCTCGCAGAACGCGTCCTGGTCTACGACGGCGCCATGGGCACCAGCCTGCAGGCCATGCAGCTCAGCGCAGATGATTTCGGCGGCGAAAGCTACGCGGGCTGCAACGACGTCCTCGTACTCACCAAGCCCGACGCCGTCGAAGCGGTGCACCGCTCCTTCCTCGAAGTCGGCGTCGATGTGATCGAAACCGACACTTTCCGCGCCAACCGACTCACGCTGGCGGAATTCGGCCTGGCGGAGCGCGTGATCGAGCTCAACCAGGCTGCAGCGTCGCTGGCGCGGCGTTTGGCCGATGAATACAGCACGCCCGATCGACCGCGCTTCATCGCCGGCTCGATGGGCCCATCCGGCAAACTCCCGTCGGCGGACGACCCCGACCTTTCGAACATCACCTTCGACGAACTGGTCGATGTATTCCGCGAACAAGCCGTGGGCCTGATCCAGGGCGGCGTCGACGTGCTGCTGATCGAAACCGCACAAGACATCCTCGAAGTGAAAGCCGTCGTCCACGGGATCCATGCGGCGTTCGAAGAAACCGGCGAGTTCCTCCCCCTGCAGGCTCAGGTGACCCTGGACACCACCGGGCGCATGCTGCTGGGCACCGACATTTCTGCCGCATTGACCACCCTCGAGCGTTTGCCCATCGACGTCATCGGCTTGAACTGCTCCACGGGCCCCGAGCACATGCGCGAACCGATCCGCTACCTGGGCGAACACGCCAGCCTGCCGGTGTCTTGCATTCCCAATGCCGGACTTCCGCTCAACGTGGACGGCGAGGCGGTGTATCCGCTCGAACCCGGTCCCTTCGTGGCGGACATGCGCGACTTCGTCGAGAAGCACAACGTCAGCATCGTTGGCGGCTGCTGTGGGACGACACCGGCCCATTTGAAACCACTCGTCGAGGCGCTGCATGGACGAGATCACCCTCAACGGCCGGCGCCGTCCCCAGCGCGGCTCTCTTCGGCTCTGCAGTCCATCGCCATGCGTCAAGAGCCGCCGCCGTTGCTCATCGGTGAACGCATCAACACCCAGGGCTCGCGTAAAGCCAAGCAGCTGATTCTGGATGAGGACTTCGACTCCATCGTGGCGCTCGGCCGCAAGCAGATCGAACGCGGCGCCCACGCACTGGACGTGTGTGTGGCGTTGACCGAACGCGATGATGAAGCCGAGACGATGCGGAAAGTCGTACACAAATTATCCATGAGCGTCGAGGCCCCTTTGGCGATCGACTCCACGGAGCCGGAGGTCATGGAAGCTGCGTTGAAGGCCGCGCCCGGGCGCTGCGTACTCAACTCGGTCAACCTCGAATCCGGGCGGGAAAAGATCGAACGCGTGCTGCAGCTCGCCTTCGACCACGGCGCGGCGGTGATCGCCCTCACCATCGACGAAGCCGGCATGGCTAAAACTGCCGAGCGCAAACTCGAAATCGCCAGGAAGATCCACGCCCTCGCCGTGGAAAAAATCGGCTTGCGACCCGAGGATTTGATCTTCGATTCACTGACCTTCACACTGGCCACCGGAGATCCCGAATTCGCCGATTCGGCCACCGAGACGATCGAAGGCATCCGCCGCATCAAAGCCGAACTCCCCGGTGTGTTCACCTCTCTCGGAGTCTCCAACGTGTCCTTCGGTTTGAGCAAGGCGGCCAGAGCCGTGCTCAACAGCGTCATGCTCTACCACTGCGTGCAGGTCGGCCTGGACATGGCCATCGTCAACCCGGCGCACATCACGCCCTACGTGGAGATCCCGGAAAAGGAACGCCGGTTGGCTGAGGACTTGATCTTCAACCGAGGCGCGGACGCGTTGCAGCGCTTGATCGAGCATTTCGAATCGGTGACGGTAACCGAGGAATCCGACGTCGACCCCACCGCCGACATGACGCCCCAGGAACGCATCCACTGGCGCATCCTGCACCGCCACAAAGATGGCGTGCAAGCCGACATCGACGAAATCCTCGCAGATTTCCCTGCGGATGAGAAAGCGCAAGGCGCCGTGGAAATCCTCAACACCGTGCTTCTGCCGGCCATGAAGGAGGTCGGTGACCGCTTCGGTGCAGGTGAATTGATTCTGCCTTTCGTGCTGCAGTCGGCGGAGGTGATGAAAATCGCCGTCACGCACGTCGAGGAGTTCCTTGAACGGCAGGAAGGAGTCGCCAAAGGAAGCATCGTCCTGGCGACTGTGTATGGGGATGTTCACGACATCGGCAAGAATCTGGTCAAGACCATCCTCTCCAACAACGGCTACCTGGTTCACGATCTCGGAAAACAGGTGCCGGCCAACGTGATCATCGACAAGGCCGTAGAAATCAGCGCCGACGCCATCGGCCTCAGCGCTCTGCTCGTGAGCACCAGCAAGCAGATGCCGTTGATCGTCAACGAGCTGCAGCGGCGCGGATTGGAATTTCCCGTGTTGATCGGTGGCGCAGCCATCAACCGCCGCTTCGGTCGGCGCATCCTCTTCACCGAAGACGGCCGGCCCTACGCACCGGGGGTGTTTTACTGCAAGGATGCCTTCGAGGGACTCAGCGTCATGGATCAACTGCAGCGTCCCGAGCAGCGCGCCCAACTACTGGCCGATGGTCTTGCGCAAGCAGAACGTGAGATCGGACGCCAGCCCAGGAAACGGATGTCCAGAGCCGGCACCTCCAACGTCGCTCCTGCCGAGAAGATACCGGCACCGCCAGATTGGGGGGCGCGCGTCGTGGAGCAAATGCCGCTGGAAATCGTGTTCCAACATCTTTTCAAGAACGAGTTGTTCCGTCTCTCCTGGGGCGCCAAAAACACGCGCGGCGAGGAATGGAGGCAGTTGGAAAGCGAATTTGAAGAACGTCTCCAGCGTATGCAGAAGCAAGCCTTGAAGGAAGGCTGGCTCAAACCCCAGGGCGTGTATGGCTATTGGCCGGCGCAAGCGCAGGACGACGACCTGTTGGTTTACGATCCCCAAACGCTTGAATCCGGCCGGGCGCAAATCCTCACCCGCTTTCACTTTCCTCGTCAGCCGGACGGCGAACGCCTGTGCCTCAGCGATTACTTCGCTCCGGTCGAAAGCGGCAGGATGGACGTGGTCGCATTTCAGGTCGTGACCGTGGGATCGCAGGCCAGCGATTACGTCAACGAGCTGCAGCAATCCGGGGATTACAGCGAGAGCTACTTCACCCATGGCCTGGCCGTACAGACGGCCGAAGCCGCAGCGGAATATCTACACCGGCACATCCGGCGCGAATTGGGTCTTGCCGAGGGACAAGGGAAACGTTATTCATGGGGTTATCCGGCGATCCCCGAACTCGAAGATCATACCAAGGTGTTCGAGCTGTTGCCGGCGGAGCAAGCCCTGGGCATACAGCTCTCGCCCGCCTATCAGCTTATCCCCGAGCAGTCGACTGCAGCGATCATCCTGCATCATCCACAAGCGAAGTATTACAGCGTCGGTCTGAGCCGCGTGGAGCAATTGATGGACGAGGTATAATCCGCCCCATCCCGCCGAGAAGAAATCATCCAACGAGACGAAAATGGCAAACAAAGAACTCTTTCAGCGCTGGCTCGAACGAGAGATTCCCATACTCGCAGATGGCGCCATGGGCACCGTCCTGCACACGAAAGGTGTGTCCCTCGATACTTGTTTCGACGAATACAACCTCATCCAACCGGCTTTGATCGCCGAGATTCACCGGGAATATATCGAAGCCGGAGCCGAACTGATCGAGACCAACACCTTCGGCGCCAATCGATTCAAGCTCGCAGCCCACGGGTTGGAGGACCGCGTTGCGGAGATCAACGCCGCCGCCGTTCATCTCGCCCGGCGGGTGATCGACGCATCCTTTAAAGAGGTGCTTCTGGCCGGCAGCGTGGGACCTCTGGGTGTTCACATTGCGCCTTTCGGTCGCGTGAAACCCGAGCAGGCTTACCAGGCCTTTCACGAACAGATCGAAGCCCTGGTCGAGGCGGGCGTCGATGTAATCCTCATCGAAACCCAAAACGATCTCGCCGAAGTCCATCAAGCCATTCGCGCCGCCAAGGACGTCGGCGGCCTTCCCGTCATCGCCTCGGTCACGTATACGCGCGACGATAGCACGCTGCTGGGCGACAACCCCACAAACGTCGCCAGGCGGCTGACGGACTACGGCGCCGACGTGATCGGCGCCAATTGTTCCAGCGGGCCGGCGCAACTGCTGCGCATCCTGCGGCAGATGCGTCGAGCGGTACCGGAAGCGCGATTCTGTGTGATGCCCAACGCCGGCTGGCCCGAACGCGTCTCCGGGCGCATCATGTATCCTGCCACGGCGGATTACTTTGGCGACTACGCCCGCGCGTTTTGCGAGGCGGGCGCCTCCATCATCGGCGGCTGCTGCGGCACCACACCGGAACATATCGCCGCCATGCGCCGCGCCCTCGACGGCATGGAATCGCCCTGTATCGAATCTCCGGCTGCTGCAAGCGCCGCGGACGAATCGCCACCGACGACCGCGGCGCGGGAACCGACGGGACTCGCCTCTACATTGGCCGCGGGACGCTTCGTGATTTCGGTCGAGATGGACCCTCCACGCGGTTTCTCCACACACAAACTTCTCGCCGGCGCATCTCTGCTCGCCGAAGCTGGCGCAGACGTGATCAACGTCGCCGACAGTCCCATGGCACGCATGCGCATGAGCCCCTGGGCCGTCTGCAGTTTGATCCAGAGAGAAGTGGGAATCGACACCGTGTTGCACTTTCCCACGCGCGGCAGGAATCTGCTCCGCGTCCAGGGCGATCTGCTCGCAGCGCACGCCCTCGACGTACGCAACATTTTCGTGGTCCTCGGCGATCCCACGGCGATCGGCGATTACCCCGACGCGATGGACGATTACGATCTCGCGCCGTCCGGCCTGATCAAGCTGATCAAACAGGAACTCAACAGCGGGGTGGACCACGCCGGGGCCGACATCGGAGAAGCAACCTCGTTCTTCGTCGGCTGCGCCTTGAATCTGTGCGCCAAAGATCCCGAACGTGAGATGCGCATCCTGCACAAGAAGATCGACGCCGGCGCCGATTTCGCCCTCACCCAACCGGTTTACGAACCCGAATTGGCCCAGGAATTCATCGAGGCGTACGAAAAAAGCTACGGCCACCTGGGACTAGCGGTACTGGTGGGGGTGCTGCCGCTCTACGGTTCGCGTCACGCCGCATTCCTGCATAACGAGGTGCCGGGCATTCGCATCCCCGAGGCGATCCGCGGACAGATCGCGGATGCGGGCGACCGGGCGCCGCAGGAAGGCGTGCGCCTCGCCGTCGAACTGCTCCAATCACTGACCGCGATCGTACAGGGTGTCTACCTCATGCCGCCATTCCACCGCTACGATCTCGCCGCGGACATCATCGAAGCCATTCGTCGAACGGAGTAGTTCCCAATCAACAGTACGCTCGCGTGATAGAATCTGGATACGAATTGTTTGAATGTGGAGTTAACGATGTCCGCACTCGCACGTAGAGAACTCAAGCCGCCCGCCAAAGGCACAGCACCGTTGGAAGGCGATGAACTGCACGCCCTTCGCGATCAACTCGGGGATGGTTGGCAGGTCATCAATGAGGACCATCTGGAGAAATCGTTCAAGTTTCCCGATTTCAAACAAGCGCTCGATTTCACCAACGCCGTGGGGGAATTGGCCGAAAGCGTCAATCATCACCCTGAAATCTGCCTCACCTGGGGCAAAGCGAAAATCACCCTCTGGACCCATTCGATCGGCGGGCTCAGCGAAGCCGATTTCATCTTCGCCGCAAGATGTGACCAACTCGCTTGACAGTGTTGGTACAATAGAGAAACGAATTCGAGGTCGAATTCAATCGCGATTCACACATTCGGATCGACCTTGGGGTGATGATGTTCAAAACACTTCAAACCATGATCATGCCTGAGCTGCCGTCGCCGATGGAACGCGAACCATCGGCTTGGTGTGGTCGCGCCCCCGCCGATAGCTGACATCGGGATCGCCACCAGCCCCGGCAGCCAATCACCGCCAGCGAAAACGCTGGCGTTTTTGTTTCCCGGCCGTCGCGCAACGGTACAGGATCAAAGAACGAACAAAAACCGATTGCCTGCAGTGCAAGAGAGGATGGACTTCAATAAATTGTGGTATGCTCACCATCGTCTCCAGCGTGAACAAACCTTTCGCACCGAATGCATGCGATCGTTTCGAGGAGTAAATCATGTCCGATCTCATCCACATCTCCGTCGCCTGGCCGTACGCCAACGGCGACCTGCACGTGGGGCACCTGGCCGGCGCCTATTTGCCTGCCGACATATTTGCCCGCTACCATCGTTTGAAGGGCAACCGCGTCCTCATGGTCTCCGGATCCGACGCACACGGCACGCCCATCACCATCGAAGCCGATAAACGCGGCACGAGTCCTCGCGAAGTGTTTGAACACTACCACCAGCGTTTCCTGGAGACCCAGAAAGCGATTGGCATCAGCTACGACTTGTTCACGCACACGGACACTGAGAACCACTACCGTATCGCCCAGGATTTCTTCACCCGTTTGCTCGAGGAAGAATATCTCTACCGCCAAACGCAGGAGCAGCTGTATTCCGAAAGCGAAGGCCGTTTTCTCCCCGACCGCTACGTGGAAGGGACCTGCCCGATCTGCGGATACGCGGAGGCCCGAGGTGATCAATGCGACAACTGCGGCAACCTTCTCGATGCCTTGGAGCTCATCGATCCTCGCAGCAAGACCGACGGCAGCACGCCGATCGTTCGCGAGACGGAACATTTCTATCTCGATCTGCCCGCGTTCAGCGAGCGTCTGCTGGCCTACATGGAGGAACGCGCCGATCACTGGCGACCCAATGTGATCAATTTCGCCCGCAATTACGTCGAAAACGGATTGAAGGGACGCGCCGTGACGCGCGACATCGATTGGGGCATCCCGGTGCCGATCGAAGGCTGGGACGATAAACGCCTCTACGTCTGGTTCGAAGCCGTGATGGGGTACTTCACTGCTTCCGTAGAGTGGGCCCGCAACACGGGCCAGCCGGAAGCGTGGAAAACGTGGTGGTACGATCCGGCGGCGCGCGGCTACTGCTTCATCGGCAAGGACAACATCCCCTTCCACACACTCTTCTGGCAGGCGGAATTACTCGGCGTCGATCGGCTGTACGAGGACGACGAAAACCTGCATCTCAACCTGCCCTACGACGTCCCCGCCAACGAGTTCATGAACGTCGAAGGCGCCCAATTCAGTAAAAGTCGCAACTGGGCCATCTGGCTGCCGGACATTCTGGAAAGATACGACGCCGACGCCATCCGCTACTATGTGGCCGCAGTAATGCCGGAGTCTCGCGACAGTGATTTTTCCTGGGCCGATTTCGTGCGTCGTAACAACGACGAACTGGTCGCCACGTGGGGCAATCTCGCCAATCGCGTGCTCGCCTTTGCCTACAAACATTGGGACGGAGTCGTTCCGGAACCGGGAGAGCTGCGGCCAGACGATCGTGCCTTACTGACAGAAATCGAATCCGGGTTCGACAGCGTGGGAGGCCATATCGAGGCGGTGAAACTGCGCGCCGCGCTCCAGGAAGCGATGCGGCTGGCGCGCGAGGTCAATGGCTACCTCGATCGGGCGCCCTGGTTTGGCGTGATCAAAGAGGACAAGGCCAGCGCAGCCACGACGGTTTATACCGCGCTGCGTGCCATCGACTCCCTGAAGGTTCTACTGGCGCCTTTCCTGCCCTTCAGCAGCGAACGCCTGCATACCATCCTGGGGTACGAGAAACCCCTCTTCGGCGAGCAGCACATCGAAACCTATCAGGAAGCATCCCGCTCTCACGACGCGCTTGTCTATGATCCCTCACCCGCTACCGGGCACTGGACGGCAAGCACGCTCGAAGCCGGACGCGAGTTCCGCAGGCCGAAACCGTTGTTCAAGAAATTGGACGATTCTATCGTGGAACAGGAACGCAGCCGCCTGGGTGCAGAGACCGGTTGAACTGATCGAAGTCTATGAAGATAGAGAATATCCGGGCTGCCTCGAGAGGCAGCCCGGTCGATTAAAAGAGGGAGCCGAGGTCGACGTCGTCGGAGTCATCGTCGAAATCGAAATCATCCAGATCGATGTCGAACTCGATCTCGATTTCGCTTTCCTCCAACCGCACCCATAGGAGAAGTATGTCCCCTTCTTGCTGTTCGACCCAACGAACGGCGATGATGCTGGCTTGATCGGTCAGACCCTCTTCATCCCGGTATTCGAGATAGATGGGTTCGCCGGCGTGCCAGGCGCGGTAGCAGCGTTCGACTAATGCGGGACCGTTGAAAGCGCGCACCCGGCACATCGCCACGCGTGAAGGAAGCGGGCTCTCGATTATGCTGTGCAGCCAGGGGTCGGATACCAATTCGAAAGTGGGGGTGGGACCTTCAACGATGGTGATTTTTTCTGGTTCTGTCATCTCTACAAGAAACCATGTGGATTTTTTCAATCAAATATTACCACGGATTACGACCTTGTAAGGAGATCGAAAGTCCCTTCGTTTCAGGCATAAAAACAGGACGCCCGCGGCGGCAGAAAACGATTTTATGCGATGAATCCCTTCATAAAGAACTGTCCGGCGCGGGAAGCGCTGCGTGAAAACGTATCTTTCTCACGCCTCATCCCGGCGCAAACGAGACGACTTCATCATCCATCGTCCCGCACCGAGGCACGAACTGCGGCACAGCGCGGGCAGCCATTCCGATCGCACAGTAGAGCGCGAGGATCCTCATGGATCCAGCCCACGGTGATGTTGATCATATCCCGGAGCGGGATGGCTTCGATGGTCGTCTCGCCCATCTGCGTCGTGCGGTGAATGCTCTGTAAATGCGGCGCGATCGCCTGAAAACCGGCGGAACAACCCGGGAAGCCGGGGCACTCGACCACAGCGTTTGACGTCAATGCCCAACGTACGAATTGCCGCCGGCCGGCCTTCATCTCCGCATAATGCAGACTTACGTTGCTCGTGTGATCGACGCCCAGCATAACCACGTCGGCATCATATTCCGCCAACCAGGCGATAGGCGCCCATGGTTCTTCGAGTGTCTGAGCCTGTAAGGCATCCACGGCATTTACACCCACAAAGGAAAGCAGGGGATGGTTTGAACGCAGCGCATCCGGATGTTCCCGCAAGGTTTCCGGGATACTGCCCGGCCCCTCATCCGCAGGTAATCCTGGACTGAAGATCTCGGCTTCTAGGTTTATGTCGTCACTTTCTCCGTAATCCACTGCATTGTCCGCGGGCCCTACACCGGGCGTGACCATCGAACGCAGCGTGAACGCCGGCGCAATTACCGTTTCGCAGGTCGACAGCAGCGCGCCGATGATGGTTTCCGCCCCGCCTGGAATCGGCGGCAACGCGGATGGAGAAGCATGCAGCAGGACACGGCTGTGAGATTCGAGTTCTAATTCTCGCAACGCATGGATCATGTCGCGGTAGGAAGGCATTTCTCGAATGACGTCCTTTCGTGATCGTTGATCCGCTTCGCTTCAGCAGCTCAACTCAGGAAATTCGAAGCCGCGAAATCCTCATCGTACGTGGACGCTACTATGATAGGCTCGAATTCGATTTACGGCCACATCCGGACCCATAGGTCGACGTCAGTCAGTGCAGGCGGCGATCCCGTCGCCCAGCTTATCGGCGTTGAGCTGCATGCCCAGATATGGCGAAGGATCGATCGTGTTGTTGAACACCAGTTCGTTCTTGAAATTTCCCTGCCCATCGTCCTTCACGATGGAGAAGTGCAGGTGGATGCCCGTGGGGTTATCGGGATCGGCCGAATAATTACCCTGATACCCCAGCAGCGTTCCCGCTTCGACAAATCGATCGTATGTTCCCGGCGGTAAGTCATCTACGATGAACGAGTTCCCTTGCGCATCCGCCATGTGCGTGTAGTAGAGCCAGATTTGCCGGCCCGGTTGTAGAGGATCGTTTCTGATGCGGATGATGATCGATGAACGCCAATCGGGCAGACGCGTCAGATAACCATCATACGCCGCCACGACCGGTGTTTGCCCCAGGCCGTCCGCACCGAATATGTCCAAACCTTGATGGCTGTGGCCGGGGCGAAAAGAATCCCCCCAAACGAAACCGATAAAGCCGTCGGTGGGCATGATGAAAGGCGCCTCGCCGCACTGCTCTCCCGCATGAATCACACCTTCGCGCTGCGCTTCGGGATTCTGCCAATATTGACGCAGCCGCTGCATGCGGACAGCAGAAGATTGGAATCCTTGATAGAGGTAATACGCCACAACCAGTACGACCACGATGACCAAGGAAATGCCCAAACCCAGCGGTCTCCTCATTTCATTGCTCACCGGTGTTGAGCAGGTCCAGCCGAATCCCATGCGTCACTCGCTCGATTTCCCCGGGATGTACTTTTATGAGGGCATTGATGTCCCCGCCTCCGGCATAGACGACATCGTGCTCAAAAAGACGCACATCGATGAGCGTCACCGGCTGTTCGGACATCCCGAAGGGAGGCACCGCCCCAATCGGGTAGCCCGTGAACTTCAGTACCGCATCGGCGTCGGCCATCTTCACCCGTTTCCGCCCGACATCGAAATGCCGGGCGATCGGACGGCGATCGATGCGGCCTTCTCCGCAGGCGATGGCCAGTGCAGGTTCTCCGTCGACCAAAAAGAGCAGGCTCTTCACGATCTGGCTCGCGGAAGTCCCGACGGCCTGTGCTGCGGCCTCTACGGTCGGAGTCGCCACAGGAAGGACAATCACCTGCGCCTCGACGTTGTTGCTTTCGATGAAGACTATCAAATCATCAGGGGTCAACATTTTTCTTCTCCCGGTTCACTGCGGAGGGAACGTTTGCGTTTCGAGGGACGGCCAGGTCACGACCGCTCGAGATCATCTTCCCAATGCTCCGCAAAACACAGCGTAACGATGTCCGCCGCAAAGGACATCAGAATATTGCCCGCTTTTTGTCCTTTCTCGGATGCCATTGCGCGGCGCATCGATTCTGCGTTATCGAAATAGAATTCATGCACGAGATGGAAGTCGACGTTATCAGAGAGGCCCCCGTTGATCCGGCTCACGGTCACACGGCGGATACCCGGCATTTTCTCCGCCGCGCGTACAAAATCGTGGCTCCAACGGGTTTCGAACGCCGCTAAATCCTTCGGTCGCCGGAAAATGAGCATAAACTTGTGCACGAATTTTCCCTCCCGCTTCCTGCGCAGTCCGTTCGCGCAGGCGAACGTCCCAAAATGAAAACCTACACTGGAATACTATTGAGTTATTCCTGTTAACGCACGTATACTATACTTATATTATGCAAATTTTATCTATTCGAAGTCTTCGTTCATTATATTCTTTCCCACGCGGTCAAGGGCTCGTCGAATATGCTCTGATCCTTGTTCTGGTCGCGATCATCGTGATCATCATGCTGGCCCTTTTTGGCGGCGCAGTGGGAAACATGTACAGTAACGTCATCGCAAACTTATAAACTTCAATCACGGGCCTGATGCCGTTCGATCGACTGCCGCAAGAGAGGCCTCGGTTGAAATCTCCACTTTGCGAGATGCTATTGTACGGTAAAAGGGGTGCTGTGTGGTTGCGCGGATCCACGAAAAAACTGGCTCGCTGCACCAAGGGTTTTTCCAAATCAATCGCCGTTCGAATCCCCACTGCTCTTCGTGACGTAGGTTTTCATCCTGCGAGCCACCTCTCGGCGCGGCAGGAGAATGCGCCGGCCGCATCCCAGGCACTTCAAACCGATGTCGGCACCCAGACGGACCACGACCCAATCCGTATTCCCACACGGATGCGGCTTGCGTAACCGCAAAACGTCTCCCATTTGTAAATCCGGCAGCATGTCCCACCACGATGCGAACACATTGTTGGCGCGGATTATACCACCCGCATTTCCCTCGGCTGCAGGTGCGCCAGAGTGATGCGCACTTTCCCGGTGGTATAATCCTGAACATGTTATCGCTCGAACCACTTGAAATCGCCTCACTGCTCATTACACTGGTGCTGTCCCTCACCATCCATGAATTTGCGCACGCGTGGACTGCGGATCAATTTGGGGACGACACGCCTCGCCTGGCGGGCCGCTTGACCCTCAATCCGCTTGCCCATCTCGATCTATGGGGCTCTTTGATGTTCGTCATCGCGGGATTCGGTTGGGCAAAACCAGTGCCCGTAGACTACTTTGCCCTGCGGCGGCGAACACCGGCCGCATTGATGCTTGTGGCTCTGGCGGGGCCTTTCTCGAACCTGCTCCTCGCCATACTCGCATCGCTGCCGTTCCGCATGGGACTGCTCTTTTCGGGCAGCATCGGGCCGGAAACGACCAGCATCATAGCCACTTTCTTGCTCCTTTTCATTTTTTACAACCTGCTTCTGCTCTTCTTCAATCTCCTGCCCATTTTCCCCCTCGACGGCGAGAAAATTGCCGCATACTTTCTGCCCCAGGGAGGGCAGAACGTACTCTATCGCCTGCGCCCATACGGCCCCATGATTCTCATCGGCATCATCCTGATCGGAAACGCCACGGGATTCGATTTGTTCGATCTGGTCGTCGGCGCACCGGCGGAAGTGATCTTCAGACATCTCGTTCTCAGCGTATGAAAATCGCCTACAGGGCATCTCAATTCCTTCACGCTCTTTTTGCCAGGTTGACGCCAGAGGACCATCTGCTCATCGAAAACTCGCTCTCGCCTTCCCTGCTGGAAGTCTTTCGGCGCATGAGCCGCTCGGATCAACTGCACGGCATGCGTGTCTTGCGCTCCGTTCGCGCCGCTGGTACGGATCATCCGACCTTGTGTGCTGCGGCGCTGCTGCACGACGTGGGCAAATCTCGCCACCACCCGCGATTGTGGGATCGAATCCTGGTCGTTCTGGCCTCGGCGCTGTTCCCCAAATCTGTCGAACGCTGGGGAAACGCAGAACCACGGGGTTGGCGGCGTCCCTTCGTCATCGCCGCGCAGCATCCATGCTGGGGTGCCGATATCATCCGCGCCGCGGGAGGTTCGGACGACCTGGTCACTCTGGTTCGCCGCCATCAAGAAATCCCTCCGCTGCGCCCGCAGACGGAGATCGATCGTTTACTCCACCGCCTGCAGCAGGCCGATGGTGAGAATTGAGGTGTTCGCATGAGCAGCGAAATTTTATTTATCGGCCTGGGACAGATCGGCACGTCGATCGCGATGAACTTCGCCCGATCCGAAGCTGAGATCACGCTGATAGGACACGATCCCGTCGATGAGAACGCACGGCGTGCAAAGGAACTCGGCGCCGTCCAACGCCTGGTTTCGCAACCGGGCAGGGCCTCGAAATCCGCGGACGCGGTCGTTCTCGACGTTCCCCCCGCCGCCCTGCACGATTATCTCGAAATGCTGGGAAAGAGACTCAAGCCCGGCGGGCTGCTCATCGACACCACACCGACGCAGTCCACGTCCATCCGCTGGGCCGAAGCCTCCCTTCCGGCCGACCGCCATTACCTGGGGGCAAGCCCGGTCATCGGGCCGCACGTTTTCAGCGCCTCACCAGCAGAACGAAGACAGCCCAGGATCGATCTGTTCCAAAACGGCCTGCTGGCCATTGCCGTGCCGAAAGGCGGTTCGGAAGAAACCGTGTCGGCCGGCCTCGACCTGGCCAGGCTGCTCGGTGCGGCGCCGATATTCATCGACGCTCACGAACACGACGGAATAGCCGCCACCGTCGAGTGGCTGCCCAGATTGATCGGCGCGGCGGTATTGCAGGAGGCAGCCAAGGCCGGGAACTGGCGGGATATCCAGAGTATGGCCGGAACGACATTCGCGGCCATCACGTCGCTTTGCAATGAAGAACCGGTTTACGATTCGCGGGATTACGACGCCCTGAATCTCGAAATCCTACGCGCCAAATTGGCCCACTTCATCGGTGAACTGCAGAATCTCTACGGCGTGCTCGCCGACGAAAGCGGAAAATCACTTGGCGAATACGTCGCCGCCGCGAACCAGGCGCGCACCCAGTGGCTTTCCGCCCGGCAGCGTGGTGCACCAGACGGGAGGAATGCCCCTCCCGGCCGGATGTCCAAACGCCGCAGCACGATCGAGAAGCTGTTCGGATTCAACCCACCCGAGGGCCGGAGCTGACGCCGCCCTCACGGCTGCCAATCCGTTTTCACCGGCCGTTGGTCTCGCGCTGAGTCTACTCGTATAATGAGACCGTGGCCGAATTCTACTGCTACATGCTGGAGTGCTCGGACGGGACGCTGTACACGGGCTGGACGACCGATCCCGAAAGGCGCCTGCGGGACCACAACGCGGGCCGGGGGGCGCGCTATACGCGCGCCCGGCGCCCGCTGCGCCTGGCCTACCTCGAACATCTTCCCGATCGAATCACTGCCATGCGGCGGGAAAGAGCGATAAAATCTCTCTCGCGAGATCGAAAGCTCGACTTGATCGACTCGCAAGACCGGCCGCACACAGATGCTGGGGGAAGGTGAAACCCGATGAGTAAAACCGACAAGCTGTCCTGGATTCGTGAAGCGTTAGACACTCTCAAGGCCAACGGTTTGCTGACCAACATCCGCACCTTGAACTCCGCGCAGGGAGCCTGGCTCACCGTCGACGGCCGCAAGGTGCTCAATTTTTGCTCCAACAACTACCTCGGCCTCGCCGACCATCCCGCGCTCGTCGAGGCGGCCCACGACGCCCTGGACAAATACGGCGTCGGTCCCGCCGCGGTGCGCACGATCGCCGGAACGATGGATCTGCATCTCGAACTGGAGCGCCGCGTCACGAAATTCAAGGGCGTCGAAGCGGCGATCACCTTCCAATCCGGCTTCAACGCCAACCTGGCCGCCATCCCGGCCCTGGTCGACAAAAAGGACATCATTTATTCGGACGAACTCAATCACGCCAGCATCATCGACGGCTGCCGGCTCTCACGGGCCACGATCTGCCGCTACGCCCACCGTGACGCCGACGACCTGCGCCGGCGCATCGAAGACAACTACGCCGAGAACTACCGCCGCGCCCTGATCGTCACCGACGGCGTGTTCAGTATGGACGGCGACGTGGCGCCCCTGGACGAACTCTTCGCCGTGGCCGACGAAAACGGATTCCTGCTCATGGTCGACGACGCCCATGGCGAGGGCGTACTGGGCAGCCACGGCCGCGGCATCGTCGATCACTTCGGCCTGCACGGCAAGGTCGACATCGAGGTGGGCACCTTCTCGAAAGCCTTCGGTGTGGTGGGCGGCGTCGTCGCCGGCAAGCGGGAAATCGTCGAATGGCTGCGCCAGCGCGGACGCCCTTTCCTCTTTTCCTCGGCGATGACCGTTCCCGACGTCGCCGCGTGCATCGCCGCCGTCGACTTGCTCGAAAGATCGAGCGAACTCGTCGAGCGTCTGTGGGAGAACACGGATTACTTCAAGCGCGAGGTGAAAAACCTGGGCCTCGACACGGGCGTGAGCACGACCCCCATCACGCCCATCCTGCTGGGCGAAGCGCCCCTGGCGCAGCAGTTCAGTCAGGCGTTGTACGAGGAGGGCGTTTTCGCCACGGCGATCGGTTTCCCGACGGTGCCGCGCGGCAAGGCGCGCATTCGCGTGATGATCTCCGCGGCCCACGAACGGGACGATCTCGAATTCGGGCTGCTGGCGATCGAGCGAGTGGCGCACAAGCTCGGCGTGATCTGAGCGGCTGCAGCCCCTTAAGACCAACGAAATTCACGGTGCCCGCGATCGGCGGGCACCGTTTGATTTCAGGTAGAAGATATTCGCTTGCAGCGGCTCGATACGAAGAAGAACTAACGGAAGGGATCGTAGCCCGGCAGCGTCCCCGCCCACTGGCAGGTGGGCGCGTGCAGTTGGTTGCAGTACAGGCCGTGCGAGCAGCGGTGGCCCAGCACGCGCGGCTGCTGATCCGGCAGAATGTCGGCCGGGAAGACGAGATGCACCTCCAGCGAAGCGTCCTTGCCGATTCGCTCGCAGTGTTGGGTTTTCACAACTTGCCAGACCTCGCGTGCCATGATCTACCTCCGTTCGCTCGCCCCACACACAATTATAACCTTGAATCTACCAGCTTCGACGGCGTTCCCCAAGTGTGGACTGTCATAACGCAAATGCGACGATTTACACCGTAATTATAGGATAAGAAGAAGCGGAAACCAAATCCACAACCCGGGTCTTTGAAAGCATTGAGGAAGAGGAAAATGTGCTAGACTGAAATACGACAACGGATCGAGCCCCGCGTCCGCTGCTCCGCTTTCCGGACCGCGCAAGAAATGGAGGGCGCAGAATGGCCAAGCTGAAATCACGAGCGCCGGCTGAAGACCGCCAATACCACCCCGCTTCGATCTCATCCTTACCTCTTCGCCGCCATCCCGTTCTTTTCAGAATCGCCACGATCCTGATCCTGCTCGGTTTCACCAGCCTGGCCTGCAACATGGGCGCCGCGCTGAACGAGGCCGCGCCCACATCTGCGGAATCGCAGATGGAATCACACACCGCGACCGAGACTCCGCCATACCCCACGCTCCGGCCGCCCACGGCAACATCCAGCCCCAGCCCCACGGGGACTCCGATCATCGTCGCTGCCGTACCGGGTTACGTCATCCTCACGGATATCGACGAAGATGACCCCTATTACGCAGCCGTGGAAAAGCTGCGCATCTACCGTGCGGCGCAGATCGTCCGATTCGAGTACGACGTTGCACAGGCGAAGGGCGCGCTGCGGGAGCTCGCGCCCGACTTCATGGCCGTGGTCATCCGGCCCGAACGCATGGAGGAAGGTTTCGCCTTCGAGGTCTTTCAACTTGCCAAAGACCTTGAAGGCGGTTTCGACACCGACGTGGCCTACGGTTTCATCACCGGCGCCACGGCGGAGGACACCGTCGCCTACGTCGAAAGAGTAATCGCCTACGAGCAAGCAGATGAGCAGCTCGCCCCCGCTGCCCGCACCCTGTGGCGGACCGGGGCGGGCTCCGTCAGCGGCGGCGCAGGCGGCCTGGCGGACGACGTGACTCAGGACGCAGTGGATCTGATGGCTCAGCTCGGTTTTCAGGCCGGGCGCGTCGATCTCGACCCGCTCGGCAAGGACGAGATCATGGCGGAGGTCGAGGACGCCAGCCTGCTGTTCCTGTACTTACACGGCATGCCGAACTACGTCGAATGCGGTTTGACCTGCCAGGACATCATCGGGCCGGGGGATGCGGCGGAAATGCTCGACGTACGTCTGGTGCTCAGCAGCGCCTGCTACACCGGAAGCGTTCAGACGTGGTACCCACAGCACATCGAATCCCCCGAAACTTACGAGGCGCGCGCGGAGCAGATCGACCCCGCCGACTCGGTCGCCCTGAGTTTCCTGCGCCACGGCGCCCTGGCCTACGTCGGCCACATGTGCATGTGGGGCTCGAACAGTTGGCCGCTGACCTTGCTGCAGGCGCTGGTGGACGACCCCGACATCACGCTGGGGGAGATGATGCTGGCCTGGTACGACACCGCCAAAGGCCCGAACATCATCCAGGAATCCGCCGCCCCGGACATCATCGGCATGGACAACAACCGCTTCCACTTCGCCGCCATGGTGCTCTACGGCGATCCCGCCCTGCAGATCAACTTTCCGGCGCCGGGCGATTGAAAGATTACACGTGGTAAAACCTCATCCGGATAACGTGCTTAATCGGGGATCCTCAATCCGCTTCGGTGAAACGCAAGCGGTTGCAGGCCACCCAGCCCATGGTGCTCCAGCCTTGCAGCGTAAGCCCTTCGACCAGGCAGGCCGTGCGATCGGCGTCGACGCCCTGCAGCACGACTTCGGCGCCCGCTTCCAGGTCCCCCAGCCAGGTGCCGCCGTCGTTCAACGACGGACGGGTGAACATGGGCAGGATGGTGATCGTCTCATCCGGATCGAAGGGAATCTCGTTGGGCAGGACCCAGGCACGCGCGGGGAAGAAGTACAGCGGCGTACTCGTTGGGTTTATTGAAGCGGGATCTTCCGTCGCAATGCCGTAGAGCCGCAGCGCTTCCTGGCCGGTGATCTCGCGCGTTGTTCCGCTCGTGGCCTGGAGCTCACCCGGGGGCGTGCCATCTTCGCTTTCCTCCATGAAGATCGAACATCCTGCGGCGATCGTTGCAATTACGACTACGATGCTGGAGATGACTGTAATTTGTTTCATGCCAGGCCGCCTCCGATGAACAAAGGCCACAGCCAAAGATACAGGATGCCCGCGACCAAAGCAATCACCGCCCAGGGGGTGCGGATAGCATAGACGTCCGGTTTTGCGCCGAGATTAAGAAAGACGTGCTGCAGCCGTTTGAGGCCTCCAATAATTCCATGTCGCCGGAAAACGAGTAGGATCATTAACAAGACCGTCGCTCCAGCCATCAGCGCAAGGATAACCCAATCGTGACCAATCCCGATGAGCCCGATGGCGAGCTGCGCATCCCCGCCGCCAAGCCAATGCATCCAGAAAAAAACGGAAACCAGAACGATACCCAAAACGAGCGGGATACTGCTCTCGCCGTGGGCGAATACAGTTGCCAGCGAGGCCATGATCAACACCAAAGTCCAGATGCCTCCCGAAGTACACCAGATCGCAATAACGTAATACAGCGCTTCGATCCAAAGCTGGTTCCACAGTAAGACGAACAGTCCGATGGCCAGGAGGCTAAAACCAGCGCCTCTGGGGATTTTTCGGGTCATATAGTCGAACCGCGCAGCCCAAATCAAGAGGACGGTCGTAAGACAGGAAATAATAATGTCCATTCTATTGTGGTTCCAATGTGTGATTTATCCGGGATGTAGTACGCTCCGGAGGATGTTTGACTAATGGCGCGCTTCTCTCACAGCCCATCATTCGCATCGATCTTCAATTCCATCACGCTCGAATTGCCAGCTTTCATCGTGACCAATGATTACACCGGTCGGCTCAAAGCTGTACGCCGCACCGTGATAGCGATGGCGAAATTCGATGTTGCTCCGGCCTCGCCGGTTCTTTTCCAACGACCAGCGTACCCACGGAACTCCATCCACATCCACCCCATCCCGATTGCCGATCAGTGCGACGTCCGGTTCATACTGCATAACGGAGTTTCCCCAGAGATTCTCGAGATGCACTCTTCCCCTTCGCAAACCGTCATCGTCCGCAGCGCCGACGGCGACAACGGACAAGACAGCCCCCTGGGATGTCGTCCGCATCGCCAAGCCCTTCAATCCCGCGAGGATTCGCTCGATGCGTTCCTCCGTTTCGAGGGCGCGAGAAGGTTCAATTACCGGGACTCGTTGCACGTAATCTATTACGAGCACGACTCTGGATTTATTATAGTGTTGAATGGCAAGCTCAACATAGCGGCTCAATGAGACCAGATCGGTATTCACGCCATCACCCATGACCAACCAGATATTGCGCATGCGGTCGCTCAACATCGACCAGGCTTCGGTCCCTCTGGGCACCCTCGAAAGCACCTCGTCGAGCATGTGCATTTTTTCGTGGGGCGGTGTGATTTGACTCCGGTCTCGTTCTCGAATCGTTTCGATGTACGCCGCGCGCAGTACATCCACGTTGATATAGTCTTCGGGATTGGCAAGATAAGAATTCTGACACAAGAGACGTTCCCAAAGCGTGATCGTGCTGTGTTCGTAACAAACGACGATGGTAAGGGCATTGTTGACGGCGATATGATTTGCCCATTGAAGCACGAGCGCCGTTTTACCGACATTCTGGACGCCCCCTACGATCGTCAGGTCGCCCGCATGGAGTCCCCCACCCGAGTAGCCATCGATAGGAGCAAAACCTGTGGAGATAGGCCAAAACATCTCTTCTCGACCCGCAGCCAGATTCTCTTCGACGTGAAGCGCGACCTCTTCAAGATCTTCTGGCGTCATGACGAAGGGAGGTAAATGGAAGCCACGCGGGGGTCGCGGCATGTCTATCGAGCCTTTTCTAGCACGAAGGATATCATTTATTCATTCCTCGATTATTTCAATATCCGAGATCAGGCGATACCTGGGAAGTCGTTTCGAACCCGATTGAATGCTGTCGGTTATCTCCATGCCCAGCGTCTTCCGAATTCGGTTCCTTAATTTTCGCAGCCGCTCCGTCGTCGTGATCGGATCCACTTCAAAATCCTCACCCCAAACATGCATGATGATTTCCGGACGTTCAACGAATTTCCAACCATCATCGTCGCGTGCAGACGCCAGCAAGCGGATCAACTTGATCTGAACGTGCGGCACCCCGATCTCCGTCGTCCCCCTCTTGTAAATCGCCCGCTCCAGATCTAGAACGCCGTCCCCGATCTTGAGTTTGATGTTGGGGGATCGTTTCAACGCTTGCCCCTTTATGCGAGCCCGCAACGTCTCCATTTGCTGAAGCATTGCCTTTGGTCGATACGGCTTCCTTAGATAAAGATCCGCCCCACAAGACAACAGATCCCATTCAGGATAATCTTCGTAATATCCGGACAAAATGATAATGATCAATTCATCACCGTATCTTTCGCGGAGTAAAGGCACGATTTCCGCAGAATTTCCATCTTCCAGATTCAAATCCAGGATAAGCCATCCGGCGTTCGTCGTGCTGACGAGATTATTCACTTCGGCTCTCCATTTCGTAATCGAGATATCAAATCCCCCAATAACTGTGAGAATTTTCATCATCTCGGAGGCGCGCTCTTGATCATCTTCTGCAATGACTACACGTTCATAATCTCTTTGTGCCACGATCATCGCCCTCCATGCTGTTTTGGCTACTCGTCATATGCCAGGGGAAAGAAAACTTGAAAACAGCCCCCGACTTCTTGTGCATTGCTGTAGCAAAGCAAGTCTCCACCATAGGCACGAGATATCGCTCTTGAAATGGTTAGCCCGACTCCCATTCCATACTCTGCCCGCACGCCCGCCTTCCTGCCTTCCTTGTAGCTCGCCAATGGGGAGAAGATCCTGTCGACATCTGCCGGATCAACACCCGGGCCCTCATCGTGCACGGAAACATGCGCATACTCGTCATCGACCATGACGTCAATCGACACGGTGCCCTCTTCAGGGGAAAAGGAGGCTGCATTATGCAGCAGATTGCGGACGATCGAGCATATATGTTGATCTCCCACTACATCCAAAGGATCTGCATCCTCTGGAAATCTGAGCACGAACGATAGGTCGGGCCAGGCCTGGCGTATTTCATCGAGTGTCTGACGGAGATAGTTCGAAAGAGAGACGATGTCCCGCTCAACGGGAAGTACATTGTCCACCAGAAACGGTGCCTCTCGCATCAGGTGACTCCAATGGCTCGCGCGAGCAAGCATTGCGCGTAACTTAATGAAATGATCACCTGGCAATTCTGTTCCCGGAATAGAGAAGGTGTCCATGGTGTTGAGTGCCCCCTGTAGATCGTTGTTGATCTCATGAGCCAGCACACGCATGATCAATCCCAGATTTTCGATTCCTAGTCCCTCACGTCGTTGGATGACCTCCGTCAAGATGCTGCCAATACGCTGCACCAGCAAGTCCAGACTGGTCGTTAATGCCTGTAACGTCATTTTGTCTGGAATCGATTTTTTCCCACCCAGCCCGACTGCCATTCCAATCGAGATATCGCCGGTTTTGATTTTAGACGTCCACACCAACACGGGGGCATCATCGGTGTTTTGTCGCGAGAGCAGCTTACGCTTCGTCCATGAAGTGCTGCCAGACTGAGATTCAGATTCAATCTGATCGATCAGCGACTTGTCCGCCATGTCAGCCGACCACGTGCCCTCTGGCTGCCTTGCCACTTTCAGCACCCTGGCTGTGACCTTATTCTGTTGTCCATCGACGTTTTCAATCAAGTCTTTGAGGTAATTCTCTGCCCAATGAACGTTCCACTCACTATCCAATGAAGCGGAAACGATGGGAAGATACTTACGCCGTTTCACTTCACCTCGAATGAGCAAGCCTGGTGCCCGAATCAATAGAATCCAACCCGCGTTTTCCGAAAAGACACTCAACATCTTCTCACAAACGGGATAGATACCATCGACATTGAGGGGGGCGGATAAACTTGCTAGAAGGGAATTCAATTCCTGCAGCCAGTCGAAGAGATCTAGCGCTCTTGTTTCCTGACGCGCCGCGATCATGAGCAAGATACCCATCAAGGCACCGAGAAAAGCGATGAAGATCTTTAGTACGGCATCGCTCCAATTTCCAACGTGTGTGTAAAGCGGAAATAGAGACGATGATATCGCAATCGCTCCGCTGATAGCGATGATAAAGATACCTGCGATGTATAGAAATAGTCGTCTCCGCGATCGCACGATCCGGCGTCGGAAGAAATCTCTAAGGGAGTGTTTCATTCGCTCCGCCAAAGACATCTTGCCCCAACGTAGTAGTCCGGTCGTCGTTCGGCAACTCGATCTCCCAACGAATCCACGCACCAGTGGGGAGCAATGAAAGCCTCGAGGGATGAAGCTCGAGAATATACCAGGATGGATGGGATGTTCCATAATAAGGATGCCATTTCCTGGCAAGCACGGAATGAACGATTCTGCCATCGAGGTTCAACCAGGCTGCTGCAATGGAGAAGCGCATCCCCAACATGTGAATGGAGTTCACGACTCCAGCTTTTCCTTTGCGGTAGTCCGGCAGCTCCATCAGAATCCCTTCATTCACAGTAAGCTGAGACCTGCCCAACAATCCCTTGCGTCGTGAATGTCGAGAAGTGCAGAAAATGACCTGATCGGCAATTGGTCGGTCGCCTGAAAAGACAACCAGCCCGGATTGATCCCTTATCCCCATCTTTCATCCTGAGTCAGGACTAGGTCGAACTCCAGGATCCCCTAAAAGTTCACGCACGATTACTTCGAGGAGGAGTTGATTTAATCCCCAAGATAACGCGGTTCGACATAGATAAACGCAAATCCTACAAGAGTAAATACCAAGCGATCAATATGACACTGGACACCGATGTAGCGACAACTAGGACGTTTCCCAAGACGGAATCTTTCCTCACGATCCGAGACCGAAGTCCTACACCGAAGAAGATAAAGCCAAAGGAAGTCGCGATCAGCCCTAGCGTGAAGGACAGTCCGGGCCCAAATACAAACATGACAGCAATTCCCATGATAGTAAGTCCCAGTCCGATGTAGAGTAACGTCAACTTCTCCGTCGTCTTTTCGACATTACGAACCATAATGAAACCCTCCTTTGTTGAATGAGTCCTCCCCTTCAATTGAAGAGGCACATCCGTCGCACATCTCAAACCACCGTCATCGAATGCGGGATTCTCATTCTCCGATTAAAGGCTTGAATAGTACCTTACGGATGATCACTGTTCAGAAGAGAATTGAACCAACGATGCAGAAAGCAATACCCCCAATAAAGAATGATAGGATTGAAATCAGCAAGGGATTTTGATTTACGTAGCCGATGAGCCCCTCTTGTGCTCTCCCCTTATACTGCGTAACACCAGAATGAGCGTTTCGCCACGCACAATTTTCCATCCAAAGGTGATCGGCGCAATCAAGATCCTGTTCGATGGTTGCTTGATTTTCCATTTTTCGTCCTCTCTTTGAATTCAATAAATGCCTCAGCCTTTTTTCTCCGGCACTTCGAGGCCGGGAACATCCGGCTCTTCATCCGATAAGGACTGAAAGTAAGAAATTGCTTCCGCCTGGACATCCTCTTTTCCCGCCTCCAAACCGCGTTCAATCCCGTCAACAACTTCGTCACACTCATCGACTTCTTGCTTGGGTAGATGATCAGCGTCATCGACGTTCATACCTTCCTGTATCTCACCCATTGCCTATTACATCCCCCTGTTCGGGACTTAAACATCGTCCCGCCTACCATTAGAATCCACCCCAATTAATGCACCGACCCAGATAACCGTGCCGTTTTCCAGACTTTTATTCCAGGCACTATCCAACACGGTGTACTTCAGGTTGAGCAACCCTCACTGCCCCATATGACTTCCGTGCGGGTTCGACTAAAGTCTCCCGCTCCATCCTGCGTTATCAGAGAAAATTCGCTTCCTCCCCTGCTTCCCCCGCGTCCTTCAGTGGCTCTTCAAACCCCGAAAGGAAATCCCTCCGCTCCTCGGCCGCAATTTCACCATCCACGCGTATCTGTTCGGATTCTCGGGGATTCTCTCCAAGATCCGCCCGGAGATACCAGGGGAGCTCCACATTCCGCAGACCATCGCGGATCCCGCAGGACTCATTTTCGGGCATAAAAGTGCCGGGGGTTCGCGATCGGCCTGAGTTTAACACTCGATGCGATCGAGGCACATGAAGCCCCATCCTGCCGACCGTCAACTTGTCCCCGCTAAAAATCGAATGCATTCCAAGCGCTTCTCGCAAGGCGGCTTCATAAGGGAGACTGTAGCTGGCGCGCAATTTGTAGATGCGGTCGGCAAGGTGTCGATCGAACTCAGGAGGAGGTTCACTCTCAAAATAGAAGGGACGGCCGAGTCCTCCGGCCTGCCGTTCGAGGCGCACGTACGCCTTGTGCGGTTCGAGGCTGATCAACGTATCCGCGCTGGGTCCGCCTTTCTCAGCACTGAGTTCATTTTTCGACACGTACGCAGCATCGTCCCCGTTCATCGTAAAAGCAAACAGAGAGTACACTCCACTCAGAATGATCTCCGGTATTTCAGGGTTTTGTTTTCGCAGGCTGGCCATGGACTGGGTTCCCAGGATCATGCGGCCGCCATATTTGCGCATTTGTTGGATGAGATCCTCCCAGCTAACCCCCGTGAAAGTCTGAAATTCGTCGATCACGATCAGAACAGGCACACGGTTGCGGAATGTTTTTTCTCCCTGCCGGACCAATTCCATGAGCACGATGTTGATCATCAACGAGCCCACGAAGTCACTCACTTCAGATCCATACTTGTTTTTCCCGGTATTGATCACCAGGGCGTTGCGATCCCGCACGATCTCGCCGACGTTCAACTTCGATTCGGGGCAGCTGAATATCGGCAGCATCGGCTCTTCTTCAAAACGATGCGCTTTCGACAGGACGGGTTGAATCACCTGTTCCCGAAAATTACGCGTGAGTTCTTCGTAGTCGTGCAGGAAATACCTTGCGAGCGTTTGTCTGTGAGGGCTGCCGTCCAATTCCCGGGCGATGAATCGTCTGCGCACACCCGCATCCGCATTCAACACGGCTGCCAGTTGGGAAAGCCCCAGACATGCGTCTTTGGGACGAAGCTGGTTGGCGGCCGTGAGGAGTTGGACCCCGCGCTTGAGCGGAATCTGCATCCTCGGACCCCAATACCTCGTCCACAACGCCCGACCGATGTCGACGATCGAATTCGTGACCTCGATCACCCCCCATCCCGCTCGATGCACGTCGAGCGGATTCAGCGTATAGGCGTAGTCCTTGTCGGTGATGTCGAAAATCCGAATTCGATCCGCATCCGCAGGATCGAGCGTGCCCAGAAATTCGTCGACCAGATCGCCGTGCGGATCGATCAGGATCAATGCCGGCCGATCTTGATCGGCCATCGCCGCCCGGGACAGATGCAGCATCAACGTCGATTTGCCCGCGTCCGGTTTGCCGATGCAGAAAATGTTGTGCTTCAACGCCGTGGAAGAGATGTGGACCGCCTTCTTGGCCCCATTCGCCGTTAAGTAGGACCCTATCTTGTAGAACCCGCGTACGTCCTGCGGATCGGGCGAGCGCATCTCCACGCCGCGCACGGGAACCAGGCCTGGAGAGATGCGATCGTTGACGATCGGCGGATGCCAGAGCCCGGCGATTTCGTCCGGGCCGAGCCACATCCACGCGTCGGCCGACACACCATGAACTTCCGGCCACGCGTCCTGCCCCTCGAACGGATCCAACGCAATCGCAAAACGATTTCCTCCTGCCACGGCGTACTGCGCCGCCGCAGCCTCGAGCCGCGCGGCGAGGGTGCGAGCCTCCCGGGGAGACTTCGCCCAAACCTTGGCCCGCACAACTGCCTGATAGAACGTGTCTTGATAGACGACTTTCTGCCGCACGAGCGACAGATCGGCTTCATGCCACGGATCGTCCGGCCGGCCCAGAAAACGCCACAGCAGCCCCCCGAGAGATATGCCGGAGACGGAAAAGAGGCTGAACGAAAACCATTTCCCCTGGACGGCGAGCACCGCCATGACGAAGGCAAACAGGATGACGAGCAGGTAGGCGGTTCCGTTCGCCCAGGCAACGTTTTGCGGCAGCGGCGATTGGCCGAAAGCGGGCGTTCGTGCGGCGAGCGCGCCGCCTTCGTCGACGGCGTAGCCGCGTTGAAACTCGAGTTTGAGCCGGCGCTGAATCGTGGGCAGCCAGACCGGCTCCCCCTTGCGCACCAGAAAAACCTGGAGCCAGACGCGTTCGTGGGGTTCGAGCCCGAGCATGGCCGCCAGAAGCGAGTGCACCGGATCGCCCTGCAGGAACGTTTTCCACGTACGGATCGGCAGGTAGCAGGCTTCCTGCAATCGAAAGGCGAAATCACAGCGCACGGCGCTCGCCAGCGTTTCGCTGCGTTCTTCGACCGGGTCGCTCTCGAGCGGGCGCAGCACGGCGCTGGGCCACAGCGTCTGGATCTTCCCCGCCAGGAAACGCAGGTCTTTCTGCCGGCCTCGAACCAGCATCACCCGGCGGTCCCCCGCGGCGTACATTTCCAGCGCCAACGGAAGCGGCAGCGAACTCAGAAATTGGCCCACCGCCTCCTCGTCCACCTCGTTGTGCGCCGGCAGGAGCAGTTCG
>DAOUEE010000049.1:0-9888 GCA_034430695.1 Anaerolineales bacterium
AAGACTACACGTATGATCTGAACATCAAATCGCCCAAGGTGCTCGGCGCCCACATGCTCGAAGTTTGCGAATCGATTGCCGGACAAAAACCCACCCTCGAAATCCACCCCCTTTCCATCGGCGGCAAAGCCGACCCGCCTCGGCTGGTTTTCGATGTGTCCAAGGGGCCGGCGATCGTTGCCACCCTGCTGGACATGGGAAATCGCTTCCGCATGGTGGTCAACGAAATCGACGTCATCGACCCCGTGCAGCCGCTGGTAAGACTGCCGGTCGCCCGCGCGGTCTGGATCCCCCGGCCGGACCTGAAGACGGCCGCCGCCGCCTGGATCCTGGCCGGCGGGGCTCATCACACCGGGTTCAGTCAGTCCCTCACCCGGGAGCACCTGGAGGACTTTGCCGCGATGGCGGGCATCGAATTCCTGACGATCGACGCGGCCACTACGCTGCCCGAATGGAAGAAAGAACTCCGTTGGAATGAAGCGTATTACCAACTTGCCAAGGGGCTTTAATACTGCCGGATAACCTTCTCCATAGAAGTGCCGATTAGAGATGAAGCTGGTGGACTTCCACGCACTGCGCGCACATGCATTTCCAGCCAAGTGGATTACCGGGCACTCCAGATGGCGAAACGGCACACCAAGTAAAGATTGACCGCAGAAATACCGGCGCCGATCACAGGAGACAAGCATGAACCCAAACGATATCCCCAAAACGATTGAAGGCGGCAAGACCGCGCTGGGCATTGAGTTCGGCTCGACGAGAATCAAGGCGATTTTGATCGGCGAGGACCACACACCCATCGCCTCGGGAAGCTACGAGTGGGAAAACAGGTACGAAAACGGCGTCTGGACGTACCACCTCGAGGATGTCTGGGCCGGCCTGCAGGACAGCTTCCAGGAACTGCGCGCGGAGGTCCAGAAGAACCATGGCGTCCCACTGAAAACCGTCGGCGCGATCGGATTCAGCGCCATGATGCACGGCTATCTGGTCTTCGATAAAAACGAAGAACTGCTCGTTCCGTTCCGTACATGGCGAAACACCATCACCGGAGAAGCGGCGGAGCAGCTTACCCGGCTGTTCCAATTCAACATTCCCCAGCGCTGGAGCATTGCACATCTCTACCAGGCCATCCTGAACGAGGAACCGCACGTCCCTGACATTCATTTCCAGACCACCCTGGCGGGCTACGTGCATTGGAGATTGACGGGGCGATCCGTGCTGGGCGTCGGTGAAGCTTCGGGCATGTTCCCCATCGACAGTAAAACCAACGCTTACGACGCCCACATGCTCGAGCTGTTCGGCGCAAAGCTCGAAGAACGCAAGATCCCCTGGAAACTCGAGGACATCCTGCCCAAAGTCCTCATGGCCGGAGACGCCGCCGGCACGCTTACCGAAGAAGGCGTAAAACTGCTCGACTCGACCGGCCAGCTGCCCGTGGGCATCCCACTCTGTCCACCCGAGGGCGACGCAGGCACCGGGATGGTCGCGACCAACAGCGTTGCGGAGCGGACCGGCAACGTGTCCGCCGGAACCTCCGTCTTTGCCATGATCGTCTTGGAAAAGCCGCTATCGAAACTCTATCCCGAAATCGATATGGTGACCACGCCCACCGGCAGGCCCGTGGCAATGGTGCACAGCAACAACTGCACCTCCGATCTCAACGCATGGGTCGCACTGTTCAAAGAATTCGCCCAGGTGTTGGGCGCAGCGACGAGTGAATCCGAGCTGTTTGAGATGCTGTATACACAAGGACTTGCCGGCGACGCGGACTGCGGCGGTATGCTGGCCTACAACTATGTCTCGGGCGAACATCTCACCCGCCTGGAGGAAGGACGTCCCCTGTTCGTCCGGACGCCCGAAAGCCGCTTCACGCTCCCGAATTTCATGCGCACGCATCTGTACTCGGCGCTCGGCGCCTTGAAGACCGGGTTGGAGATCTTCGACAAGGAGCAGGTAAAGATCGACCAGATCCTCGGCCATGGCGGCTTCTTCAAGACCAAGGACGTCGGCCAGAAGATCATGGCGGCGGCGATGAACGTTCCCGTGTCCGTGATGGAGACCGCAGGCGAGGGCGGCGCGTGGGGAATGGCGCTCCTGGCTGCCTACATGCTCCAAAAAGCTGCGAATGAACCTCTCGAAGCGTATCTTGCGGACAGGGTTTTCAGCGGACAAAAGGGCACGACGATCGCGCCCGATCCGGCGGACGTCGCCGGCTTTGCAGCATTCATGGAGCGCTACAAGAAGGGACTCGACCTCGAAAGAGCGGCCGTGAACAGCCTGAGGAATGGATAAGCTCGAACATTTTCGCCGTTAATCCCGCCACCGACCGCCATTTACCCAAGCGACTTCCGTTTCGAGGGCTTGACCCAGAGAACTCACTTATGGTCGAACTGGACTGCAAAGCCGTCGTAGTGAAGTATAAATCCCTGTCCGACGTACATGCCGAAAATGTACATCCGACCTGGAAATTGATCTCGAACATACGGTCACGGCTCTTTTGCCAGTACGGCCGGCTCCTTGAAGCGCGTGGTCAGAGCCAATCCCAGAATCAGGAGGGCCAGCAGCACAACGAGAGATGCGGTCATCGAGCCGTCGCTGGGGGAGCGGAAGCTGTCCATGCCAAAAATGAAGGCGATGCCCGAAATTTGGCCCACGAGCAGCAGCAGCCCGTTGGAAGTACTTTCTGGCGCGGGATGGGTTATTTCGGCCCCGTATTGAAATCCCAACGGTCCCGCGCTCAACAGGAAGAAGCCCAGTCCGAACGCAGAGGCGAGAAGAAGGGCATAACTGGATGAAAAAGAGACCCCCGCAAGGCCGATTACGGCGCCGGCCACTGCCAGGATCAAATAGGGGACGCGCTTGCGGGCACGATCGGAAAGTACGGGGATAACCAGCGCGCCGACAATCCCGCCCACCACCATCAACCCTCCCGTGACGCCTGCCTGTGTAATCGAGAAACCCCTCGGCGCCACGATGTCCTCGATCCAGGTCGTCACCGCGTTGAATATTCCCAGGCCGACGAAGAAAACCAGCAGCAGCAGCACGAACTCACGATTGCGCAGCATCTGCTTCAACCCTTCAAACTCCAACGCGCGCTCCTCCTGGCCAGGAGCGTTGGGCGGCGTCGACGGCCGCTCCCTCGCAAACACGATAAAGACCATCGCGCCGACCACAGATACGATGCCGTAGGCCAGAAGCATGCCGGGGATTCCCATTTCGAGCGTAAGGAACGGCGTCAGGGCGAGGCCGAGGATGATGCCCATATACATCGCCAGCGAGCCAAAGCCCGAGGCGGTCGCCCTATCGCCGGCAGGAAACCAGCGCGCAGCCACGGTGGTGATCGCATTGAGGATAAAAGGCTGCCCCACCGCAATGCCGATCTGCGCCACCAGCGCCAGCGTGTAATCGTCTCCGACCAGGCCGCGCATTAAACCGAAGATGCCCGTGAATGCGGCCCCGATTCCAACGCCAACGTGCATGCCGTAGGTGTCGATGATCCACGAGGCGGGAATCGATACGAGGATGTATACGATCATAAAGCTCATGGATAACAGGCCGATACTCAAGTGCGACACAGAGAAAAATTCCGCCGCTTCGCTGGTGATCGCGGCGAAGGTGATCCAGAGCACTTGATTGATCGCCACAATCAGCATGAAAGCGGCCAGAACGACCCATCGATATGGATATACCTTGAACGCTGTCTGACTCATTTGTGATCCTCCCGGCATGCCGGTATTCGTTCTGTGACGTTGGGAATTCGTCTGCTTTGAAGTTATTCCGGCGGTGAGGTAAATCGTGGCTGCTTCTCTTTGCTTAAGTAAACACGCCTTCGAGCCGGAGGATGCTCGCAACGCCTTCTGTGGTTAAACGATCTGCAGACGGAACAGCGGTGCACAACTCACCCGTCCGGCAGCATGTCCCTTTCACTATCCGGACTTTCCGGACGAGGTTTCACTCCCCGCGAGCGCCCCGCTTATCACCCGGATCACTCCCAGGGCAATTCTTCCGGCTTTATCGAATCCTTCAACGCTCAATCTTTCAGGAGCGTCTTCTCGTGTATGGACGAACCAGCTATCCCGTCCAAAGCCAAGAATGGTCGCGGCGCATAAATCCCGGTCAGAAAATGCCTGGTGATCGAGCAAAGCGCCAACGAGCGGTAGACTACGCAGCCGATAGCCCAGGGATTCGCCGGCCTGCCGGATCGCTTCTGCGACGGGCATGTTCCCTTCGCCCCCGGAGCACGTTTTCCCGTCAATCAAAAACATGGTCCCATCGACGCCAATCCCCTCAAAATTAATGACGTACAGACCTGCGGTTGCGGCTTGAAGTTCGAGCCTTTCGAGATTTTCCCGGACGTACGCCTCCGACCCCATGGTCCACAATTCCTCGGCTCCTGTGATCAGAATTGTAATTTTCATCTTCTCCAGTATTTCTTCGTGCCTTTTCAGTATTTCCGCGAGATGCAGCACGATCGCCATTCCCGATGCATTATCGATTGCGCCGGGAGAGTCGTTCCCGACGCCGATCAGCAGGAGCGGGACGCTGGCGACGACGGCCAGAACAGCGACGCTCAGCACTGCCAATTCAAGGTCGAAAAAGATGCTCAACAAAGCAAGTATCGTGAAAAGAAATCCTGCGAGAAAAACGATCCCGAATAGAAACATGCGTACGATCAACGGAACTGCCTGGCTCTTCGAGTCGTGATGCGCCATGAGAATCAGTTCGGTTCGCGAATCACTGCCGCCCGCTGCGGATGAAGCAGCGACGACGTTTTTCGTTTTGTAGGTCTTGCCCAACCTGGCACAGATCCTCGAAAGGACCGATTTGCCGTCTTTCTGGAGGGAGCTCTCCAGGATTGCACGATTCGCCCTGGGAACGGCAGCGAGCAGGATCAGAAGCAGGATGGCGGGGACTGTGGATAGAAGGACCGAACGCTGACGAATCCAAAGTGCGGAAATGATCACGACGGCACCAAGCAGAAGCTCCAGCTTGATCAAAACACCCGGGGCCGACGTGAACGTAAAATTCGGACATTCCACGTGATAGCCACACCGGTCCAGGAACCGGCCGATATCCGCAACGATCTCGTCGTCTCCCGTCGTGCCAGCCAACCGGGGTTGCGCATACTTCTTCGCCAAACGTAAAGCGGCTCCGGGTATAAACATCACCTGCAACTCCCCTCTTCATAAAGAAAATACCACAATCCAGTCTGCTGCTGGATCGAGAAAATTCTCGGGCGGTGCACCCGAAACCGCCGCTTTACAGCCCGCCCACTTCCACCATATGCCCTACGAGTTCCTGTCCCATATCCGTGAACGTAAGAAGTGAGTGATCCAAATGGATGATATATTCAGCAAGCACTTGCCGGATGTTATCATTAGGCATTCAGGAGACTCTTGTGCCGCTATCGCTACCCGACAAATGGATATGGGATTTTTGGTTTGCCCAAGATGGGCTTGAATATCACGTGTTCTACCTTCAAGCGCCCAAATCCTTGGGGGACGAAAAACTGCGTCATTGGCATGTTTCCATCGGCCATGCCGTCTCGAGGGATCTTATGAGTTGGTCCGTGCTGCCCGATGCACTTTCACCCAGCCGTGACCCAAATGCTTTCGACAACTACACCACCTGGACGGGAAGCACAATCCGGCATGACGGTATCTGGTATCTGTTTTTCACCGGCACCCGCAAGCAAGAGAAGGGCCTGATACAGCGGATTGGATTCGCCACATCGCGGGATCTCGTCTCCTGGGCCAAAAACCCCAGCAATCCGGTCGTCGAGGCCGACCCAACCTGGTATGAGCTTCTGGGCCAATCCAATTGGCACGATCAAGCCTGGCGCGATCCGTGGATCTTCCGGCACCCCGATACGGGAAAGTTCCATGCTTTGATCACCGCGCGCGTGAATTATGGCCCCGCCGATGAACGCGGCGTGATCGGACACGCGGTGTCTGACGACCTGCACCGTTGGGAAGTGTTACCCCCGATCACTCAACCCGGAAAGTTCGGGCACATGGAGGTCCCTCAGATCGTTGAAATCCAGAATCGCTATTACTTGATCTTCAGCGCATCGTCCGACATGTACGCTCAGAGTTACCTTAAGGAAATGGACCCTGACCCACTTTCCGGATCCCAATTCATGATCGGGGCCGATTCATTGGGGCCGTATAAGTATCTTAGCGAGCGATTCTTCCTCGGCGATCGATACGGAAGTCTGTACTCATCGAAGATTATACAGACGCAGCGCGGGAATTGGGTATTGATCGCATTCCGAAATTATGCTGCCGACGGTTCTTTCATCGGGGAACTCAGCGATCCCATTCCCGTCGACGTTGCACCTGACGGGCAGCTGGTAATCCATACAGGCTGAGTTCGCCATTCTTCATCATCCGGGTCGCCGGCATTTCACTGTGATCAAGTATTTCCAAACACTCGCGTCGTTCAGGATCGAGTTATTCCCTCACCAGAAAATTTCAACCGCCGCTAGATCGTAAACCGCCGAAGTTGTCCATCTTCATTTGAATATTCGATCTCTGACCGGCAGTCTTGAAGATCGCTGGTCAGCTCACAGTACTGGTCCTTTTTTTCCCACCTGAGTTTGAAGCCCGATGCGTTTCTTCCTGCTATCGAAAACTCTCCGTTGAAGGCTTCATGCTGATTCCTGAAACGGATGAGCTTGATCAATCGCCGGACGGCTCTCTTTTGAAGGGCTTCATCGATGTCCGCCTTAGAGAAATTCTGCCGGTTGATCGCACGGCCCTCCCCAGTGGTTTCCACGCCAAGATAATCATTCTCCCCAGCAAGCAGCCCGACGTAGTAAACCTGCGGCACGCCCGGAGTGAAAAACTGAATCGCCCGGGCCGTCAGATAGGCATCCTCATTCTTTCCGAGAGCATCGTAATAGGTGATGTTGATCTGGTGGGCATCGAATCCGCCTTTCTGTGTAGATTCCGACAGAATGCGATTCAGGTTCGCGCCCCTCTCCAGGCACAGGTCCACGATCCATTTCGCCTCTTCCACCTCAAGTATGTCATCCAGATCCGGCTGGACGGGTATCCCGTCATGGCAATCCAGCATGGTGATCTGCTTGCGCGGGCAATTCTCGAGATGATCCAGTAATTTCGATGGATCCTTGGCTTCCAGGGTATACAAGACCAACAAGGGAAGAATAAAATCATACACCCAATAACCGTGGGAGGCCAATTTGGACTGCGTGGTGTGATGTGCGTGCACCTCGGGGAGAAGTTGCAGGTCCAGATCAGAAGCCACTTCAATCAACCAGTCGATGAACGCATAAATCTCCGGCTCCACCATGAAACATGAAGTTCCCGGTTTCTTGATCACATAGCCAATCGCATCCAGGCGGATGAACTTAATGTTTTGTTCACTCAAAAAGCGCAGCAGATCGGTGAAAAACTGCCTGGTGACCGGCGAAGTGATATCCAGGTCAATCTGCTCGGAGTAGTCGGCCTGCGGACCAAAAGAAGCCCAGATGCGCTCTATTTCACCCGTGTCCTGGATCCTTACATCAAGGAAAGGGTGCTCTGGTTTCCGCAAGAAGATCTTTTTCACGTCCTCGGCTGGAGGGTTTCCGTCTGGCCATACTTTATCCAGCGTGATGAACATATCCGCGTAGGGCGATTTGCGACCTTTTTTGACAAAGTCCTGGAAATAGCGCGAATATGCAGAGATATGATTGACCATGATGTCAACCATCAGGTCGAATGCCGCTCCGATCGCATGAATATCCGCCCAGACGCCGAAATCCGGATTGATTTTCCGGTAGGTCGTCGGCGCAAAGCCGCGATCCCCGGTGGAAGGAAACGGCGGCAGGATGTGGACGCCTCCAGGAAATACTTCCATGAAATGCTCTCGCAAGAGTCGTCCAAGAATTGATAAATTTCCGCCAAGAGAATCCGGATATGTAATCAGCTGAACTTTGTTTTTCATCTTGATCTTAGCGTTAATCGTATGATCCTAAATGACAATCAGCGGCTTCCAGCCCGCAATTTCCCGGGGGGAAGAGCAATACGTCGCCGCGAAAGCCAACCGGTTTGTTCGGTTGTTCATCCAATTGACCGGCGGCGAATGATGAAGGTGTGGATGACAAACATCGTGCATTGCTATCCATGAATGCCGGTTTGGGCGATGCCTTCCACAAAACGCCGCTGCATGACAAGGAATATGACAACTGGGGGTATGGAAGCCAGCGCAATACCGGCCATCAAGTAAGCAGTCGTCGGTGTCGTCACCTGCGCCCCCCGATTCAGGAAATTCAAGCCAACCTGCAGCGTCCACATGTCGGGTGTTCTGGCAAAGATCATCGGCCTCAACAGCGCGCTCCATTCCGCCAGCCAGGTAAGGATGAAAATCGTCAAAAAGGGTGGTCCGGAAAGCGGCAGCATCAAGGACAGAAATGTACGCAAATAACCCGCGCCATCCATGCGCATCGCTTCTTCCAGCTCTATGGGCACCGTGATGAAAAACTGGCGGAACATGAAAATCGCAAAGGGATTGGCGATGACGGGGACGATCAGAGCCAGAAAGGTATTGATCCACCCCCACTTGGCCAGCATCAAATACAGTGGTACAAAGATCAATTCAAAGGGAAGAATGAGCGTCGCCAGAAAAATAACAAAAATGGCATCGCGCCAGATGAACCTGATCCGTGCAAAGGCATAACCCGCTAACGCAGCGACAATGATCTGTCCGGCTGTCACCGAAAAAGTAACGATCAAAGAATTGCGCGTCTGCAGCAAGATATTGAAATTCGGTGCGTCGAAGATATCGATATAATTTCGCCACTGCGGTTCTTCCGGAAGAATGGTTTCGGGTCTGGTATCTGCCTCCCGGTTGGTTTTCAGGGAACCGCCCAGCATATACACAAGAGGAAAGAGAAAGAGAACAGCCAGAACGATCAGTAGAAACATGGTCCCATAACTTCGTTTTCTAACCACAATCCTTCCTCCTCCTAGTAGTAACTTTCCGCGCGGCGGCTGGCTAGAAATTGTGCCAGCGTCAGTAAGAGAATCGCGACCAGCAGAAAAGTGGCTGCTGCCGACGATACGCCCATCGTGTTGGGGAATCTCTCGTAAAGATAGTAAACCAGGGTTGTTGTGGCGCCCGCCGGACCGCCCTGGGTCATCACAAAGATTGGTTCAAACCCGCGCACGGTAAAAATGACCGTCGAGATGACCAGGAGGAACGTGGTTGGTGCAAGGAGCGGCCAGGTGATGTAACGAAACAAATGCCATTCCGACCGGGCACCATCAATCGCGGCCGCCTCATAATAATCCCTGTTTATGCCCTGCAATCCAGCCAGGTAAATGACCATTGCGTATCCGGCCGATTTCCAGGTGTTCATCAAGGCAATCGCCACCATTGCCCAATTGGAATCGGATGTCTCCCACTTGGGGAAAGGTATGCCAATTTGCCCGAACAGGTGAGATGCAAAGCCTTCTATTGGCGTTGCCGTCAGTATCCATTGAAAGATGATGCCGGCGGCTACAAAAGAGATGGACAACGGAATGAAGTAGATGGTGCGGAACAAGCTGCGACCTGCGATCCCTTTCCGGTTGACCAACATAGCCAGCAGCAAGCCCAACCCGATCTGGGCGGGTACGGCCAACACCATGTAATACCCCGTATTGAGAACGGCCCGCCAGAAGCGGGGGTCGTGAAAAATGGTAACGTAATTTTTCAGCCCGACAAATTCGGGAGTTCCCAAAATTCCCCATTTGTGGAAACTGATGTAGATGACAAAGCCAATGGGATAAAGCAGAAAAATGGCAACCAGGACGATAGCTGGAAAGATGAAAGAATAGCCTACGAGCGTGGTTCGAAATTTTCGCAACATAATCATCAACGTCCTTGGAAAAGAGGCGGGAC